>JBLHIC010000009.1:0-55031 GCA_047614245.1 Flavobacteriaceae bacterium | reverse complement strand
TGTTAGCAAAACCAATGTCATTAACTTTACCAACGGTAAAACCATTTATTGTTACTGGGGCAGATTTAGCCAAACCTTCAACATTTTCGTATTTCACATAAAAAACACGGCTATCTTGAAAGAGGTTTGTCCCCTTTAAGAAGCTATAACCAAATACAAAGAGCAGAATAGCGCCTATGGCAAGTATTCCTGTTTTTACTTCACGAGTAATTTTCAAATGGTAAGGATTAAGGTTCTAGCAAATTTAAAAATAATTATAGAGAAACCTTCTTTATTTATCTTCAGATTTTAACACATCTGCAAGTTTAACTTTCTCTCCATTTTTAAATGCGACAATGTAGCAAGTAGAATATCCTTTTTGTTGAGCAACGTCCTTCATTATCAATATTTTACTATAATCTGAAGAGCTGCCGTAGTAATATCTAAACATCTTGCCCTCAAAATCTCTGCTTATTTCTGTAAGTCCTTTAAAATTATAAGGTTTCAGTGCTAATTTTTTCGAACCAGCAGCAAGCTGAACCTTAAAAGTAACTCCGGGATATACTTTTTCACCTGAAGCAGTAGGCTCCTTCTTGATTTCATTTTGATCAATATTAATTTGGGTATCAATAGTTGCCAATTCAATATTCTTCTTATATGACAAAATAGCCTGGGCAATTGAGCTCGCCATTTCTTTTTGTCCTTTCTTAGAATTTAAATATGCCCCTTCGGTCTTGTTCGTTAAAAAACCAGTTTCAACTAAAACACTCGGCATATAGCTTTGATGCAAAACAATAAAACCAGCTTGTTTTACACTTCTATCCTTACGCTTCAGTTTTTTAATAAAATTGTTTTGAATCAGACTAGCTAACATAATACTCTGATCTAAGTATTCTTCTTGCATCAATGTTAAACCAATAAATGATTCGGGAGAATTTGGGTCATAACCCGCGTAATTTTCTTGATAATTTTCTTCAAGGAGAATTACTTCATTTTCTTTCTTCGCCACTTCCATATTACGCTTATTCGCATGGAGACCTAGAACAAAAGTACCAGCACCATAGGCATTGCTGGTGTGCGAATCACAATGTACAGAAACAAAAAGATCCGCATCTGCTCTATTTGCTATCGCTCCCCGTTCAAAAAGTTCAACAAAGACATTTTTCTTCCTTGTATAGATTACTTTTATATTAGGATTCTTTTCAAGTTCGGCACCTATCTTAAGTACTATGCTAAGTGCAATATCTGACTCTTTATATCCGTTTCCTACATTCCCAGGGTCGTGACCTCCATGGCCAGCATCTAATACTACGACAAAAGGATTTATGGTATTATAATTGTTAAATTCGAAGGAAGAAAATAGTATCGAACTAAATAATAGTAATAAAGTATATAACAGTCTCGTTTTCATATGGGATAAACGTATGTTGAAAGTTGATATTTTAAAAAAATGATTTTAAAAAGTTCAGCCGAAAAAATATGCTTAATTTTGAATTTCAAAAACTAAGCCAAAACTACAAAATAATCATATCGTAGCATTGCAAACACGACAGCAATATTTATCTGTTTTCCTTTTAACGTTGCTATTATGCGGGAGTATTACTTATTCGCAAGACATCCCGCCTAAAAGTGAAGTTAATATTCCTTCTGAGGCTCCTTCTGAAGCTCTTTTGGAGACAGTTTCAGATACAATCTCAACACTTTCGAAGCTTTTGATATCGGAAAAAACTGAGGCTAGAATTGATACTGTAAAGGTTGATTCTATTAAACCGGAAAAAGAAATACTCACGGATATTGTTTCTTATTACGGAGAGGACTATGTCTATATTGATCAAAAGAAGAGTCAAGTATATTTATACAATAAAGCTTATGTCATTTATGGAGACATGCGTATCGATGCTGGCCTAATCATTCTGAACTTTGATAAAAACGAAGTTTATGCCAAAGGAATTGACAGCGCAGGTATTTATAGCCAAAAACCTAAATTTGTTCAGGCATCAAATGAAGTAAACCCCGATTCTATTCGATTTAATTTTGATACAAAAAAGGGGCTCATTTACAATTCAAGAACCAGCCAGAATAATTTTAATGTCATCGCTGAACTCACAAAAAGGGAAAATGATTCTGTAATTTATCTTCAAAACGTAAAGTTTACTACCTCAGAAAATATCGACAACCCAGAATACTACTTCTATTCGAGACGAGCTAAGTTTGTTCCAAGAAAGAAGATCGTTACAGGGCTAACAAACATGTATATAGCAGATGTCCCTACTCCTATCGGACTACCATTTGCCTTTTTTCCTTTAACGGAAGATAGAGCTTCAGGTGTTATTATCCCAACGATTGGCGATGGTAGTGATCGTGGTTTCTTTTTTCAGAATGGAGGATATTATTTTGCAGTTAATGATTATTTAGATATTACTTTGACAGGGGATTATTACACCAATGGTAGTTATGCTCTGCGTGGTGAATCGGCTTATCTTCTAAGGTATAAATTCCGCGGTAATATTAGTTTTAGATATGAGAATTTAATAAATGAAGAAAGGGGCTTTCCTAATTTTAGTCAGAGTTCAGTCTACAATGTTAGATGGAGTCATTCACAAGACGCTAAATCAAGTCCTAGTTCTAGGTTTTCAGCTTCGGTTAATTTAGGTAGTAGTCAATACTTTCAGCAGTCCATAAACCAAACAAATAATGCTAGTGCATTGGTTAACTCGTTAAGCTCTTCAATTTCGTATTCTAAAACCTTTGAAGGCGAACCTCAAGTAAACCTGGCTGTTTCGTTAACACATTCACAAAATAGTAATACGCAGCAAATCAATATGTCGCTGCCAAACCTTACGACGAGTGTTTCTCGAATTTTCCCATTCGCACCCAAATCAGGTTCTAAAAAAGGGATCATCGACAATATAAATTTTCAATATGATTTTACTGGGGACAACAGAATAAATACCGTGGATTCATTGTTTTTTAAGAAAGAAATGTTCGACGACGCGTTGGTTGGTATTAGACATAGGATTCCTATAAGCACCAATTTTAAAATACTTAAATACCTAAGTGCATCTGCAAGTACAACTTATCAAGAAACTTGGGCTTTAAAGACATTCCCAAAACGATACGATGAAACAGGCAATGACGGAGCTGGAGAGGTAGTAACTGATACAGTTTCTGGCTTTGATAGCTATAGGACATACAATTTCTCTACAAGTCTGGGAACAACGATATATGGAACGTATAACTTCGGAAAAGAAAAGAAGTTTCAAGCAATTAGACATGTGATGCGACCCAGTATTAGTTATGGAATCAATCCAGGTTTCGATAACTTTTATGATACATATACAGTACCAATTGTATCTGCAGATCCCGAAATTAATGAAGAAGTTGTGTCTTATTCACGCTTTGAAGGAACCTTGTACGGGGCTCCGGGAAGAACGTCTTCAAGTAGCATTGGACTCTCTTTAAGTAATAATCTCGAAGCCAAAGTAAGGGACAAGGACACAACAGCGGTTGAGCCTAAGAAAATTATTTTATTAAATAATTTAAACTTTGCAACCGGATATAATTTGCGAGGTGATTCTTTAAATTGGAATCCTGTTTCTTTTAGCGGTAGTATTCCCATTATAGAAAAACTGGAATTAAATTTTAATGGCTTATTAGATCCGTACGCTCTCGACAATAGCAACGTTAGAATTGATAAATTTAACATTGATAATGGCGGAAGTCTTTTTAGACTTACCAATGCGAATATCAGTTTTAATTATAATTTTTCTAGTAAGGATTTCGAAGGTAAAGATGATAATGAAGATAGTTTTAACAACGATACCTTCAGGAATGGAGGGCGTCCCGATGACCTTTTTGGTGATGCTACCCTTCTCAATGATGGTTCTAATTCGCCCAGAAGTAGGGCATCCAAGAACGAGACTGGTGCTGATTGGTATAATTTTGACATTCCTTGGGATTTGAGACTCGCTTATACGATGACGTACTCTAATGGACAAAGGCAAAGTGAGATTTCGTCTCAGTCGCTAATGTTCAGTTCAAATGTAGAATTGTCGCCGCGCTGGAAAGTTGGAGTTTCTTCTGGATATGATTTTAAGAATAAAGGAGTTACATTGACTCAATTCCGTTTTGTGCGAGATTTAGAAAGCTGGAACATGAGCTTCAATTGGACACCAATTGGTAGTGTTAATACAGCGTGGTATTTCTTTGTTGGGATCCGCTCAGGCATGCTAAGCGATATCAAGTATGACAAACGAAGAGAGCCAGATAGAAGGTTTTAGACCTTAGGGAATTTGGAAGAGGATTACAGTAATATCAGATTCATGTTACTCAGGCTAATCTAATTTAAACGGATCATTTGATGAAAAAAATTATTATAACCAAAAATGCACCAGCTCCAATAGGCCCGTACAGTCAGGCCGTTTTAAAAGGAAACATGTTATATACTTCAGGACAGATTGCAATCGATCCACAGACCGGCTCGTTGGTTTTAGGGGATATAAAAATAGAAACTAAACTTGTTATGGAAAACCTAAAAAGTGTTTTAGCTGAGGCAGGAATGACCTTTGAAAATGTGCTTAAAGCTTCTATTTTTATCAGCGACATGGAAAATTTCTCTAAAATAAATGAAGTCTATGCGTCTTATTTCAATGAAGCAACGGCACCTGCTAGAGAAACAGTAGAGGTTGCTAATCTTCCTAAATATGTAAATGTTGAGATTTCACTGATAGCATCGCTATAAACCTTGTTCAGAAATAGGCTTTACTAATAGTTGTGTATAATTACTTTTCTTATTTATTCTTAGGTGAGGTGAATTGAACTGGTGAATTATCATCCGGTATAGCAAGCAATTCTTCTTCAGACTCTAAAGTAATTTTTTTATTAAACAGCTTATACACAAGTTCTTTAAAAGTGTCAAAATCCACCGAATAGGTCATCCCCGCACCTTGTTCAAAGGTCTGATCTTCCCCAATAAACTGCAAATCTGCCTCACGGTTGAAAAACTTCATCCTTAAGCTACCATCTTCATTTACTAACCATTGTACTTCAATATCACCGGCAATAGCTGTATCGTTTACACCTCCAACGGGAACACCCACTTTTCCATTAATTAGTATGCGTTCGCTTATTTGAGTCGATATTGTGATCCCTAACCTATCTGACGTTTCTTGATTTGGAGTTCTGTTTCCTGAAGAATAATCCAAACCAACTCGAAATTTTCCATCTTGATCTGCAAATAGCTCATTAACTATCCCTGACACACGCTCTACTAAAGTACCGGAAAATGCATTAGAACCTTGATAATCATCATTTACAAAGGACCCTGTTGCCAGCAAGAATAATGCTTGTTTCTGTTGTTGTTCCTGACTTTGGAGCTTGTATTCCAATTCACTTCGCACTGTGGAACTTACCCTCGGAAAGACAATATTAAACTTAAGATCGGGTTGTATAATCTCACCTTTTAAATCCACTATAACCTCTACTGGAATATCTCGATTAATCGATGGATTATCAAGTAAGGTCGCCGGATTTGCATCTAACTCATATTTAGCGCTAATATTAAGCCGAGCTCGTTCAGGAGCACCTTCCCATACAATAAAACCTCCGCCGACTACATCAATATTCTTCTGAATGACACCTCCATATCTAAAATCGTATGAACCTTCGATTACTGTAAATTCGCCCCACATTTGAAACTTCCCCAATGTATTTATACGAATTAGGAGTGTCCCATCCCCTCTTCCTTTAAGAGTTGAGTTATTAGCTTTATCGACAACCACCTCTACTTCGGCTTTATTATTTATATCCAAATCGAAGTTCAATGACAAGCCTTTAATTTCTTTCGAAACGTATTTCTCGCCACTAATTCTAGCTTGTTTTTCTTCAGGTGATAAAAACTTAATAAAGGAATCGTCACCAATCGATTCGGTATCGCTTAACGGAACTTTAAAAGTAGTTCCTTCTTCTGTTGTAGCAGCAACTTTTATCACCAGTTCATCAATCGGTCCTGAAATGTCTGCCAAGCCCCTAATAAAGGCAGTTCCATAGTAAAGTGCTTCATCGTCCGCTGAGGTGTTTAAAACAAGTAGTCGCTCTGGCGCCTCTACTTTCAAGTTCAATTCCCAATCACTAAAATTATTATGCGTAGCATTTCCATAGAAATCACCTTCAGTATTAAACTGAGAATCTGTAATTGTAACACTTTCAATCTCAAGCTTATTTTTAGTGACTAAAATTTCTGCGTTGTTTTCAATTTCAAAATCTGTATTTAACTCAACAACCCTCAATCCACTGTTAACAAGATTAAAGCGCCCTTGTAAGTCCGGCGAATTATAATCACCTCTTACTTTTACTTTTCCTGTAATTTGCCCCCTTATATCGGTGATAACATCAGCACCAAAAGGACTAAATGCCTGCAGATTAAATTCATTAAGCGCTACATCTAAATCAATTTTGGAGCTGTTTGTTGAAACATCAATACTACCAACTACTTCAATTGATTTGACTTTATCGTTAATTAGAGTGGAGTTAATATCGTATCTAGTTAAATCGTCATTTCCAGAAAGCCGTACATTGAGATCTCCAAAGGGAATATCATTAATTAGAACACTATCAATAGTTACAGTCGAATTGGGATAGTATCTTTTACCTTTCTGAACAAGATTAAGGTTTCCATTGAGGTTCCCTTGAAGTCTTAAACTATCAACAGTCGGAACCAAGTTTCCAATATTTACATCATCAAATCGAACCCTAAGGTTCTTGTAAGTCGAATCCCTTATACTTCCAGAGAATTGTATTATTTCATTATTATGATTTAACACTAAAGAATCGACTCTAATACTTTTAAAATCATCATCAAACACAACTTTATTAAAGCTGTTATTATGTTCATTTATGAGCCATACATTATCCTTATAAGTTATATCCGATTTTTTTACTCCTACAACCGATTTACCCTCGGGGTTTATAGTATGATAAAGCGACAAGTTGAACAAGTCTTCTTTCTTTTTGCCACCATTAAATTCAGAACGAATGTACAAAGTGTCGTTTAATGTCTTGTTTATTAAACTAACATTCCTCACATTATAAACACCCGTGTAAACTGAATCGATTGAAACATACGTATTGAATAACGGATTATCATTATCCACTTGAATATCTAACTTCGAAAGATAATTACCAAAAAGTAATATCTCAGGAGATTTAAAATTTAATTTAAACTTAGACTCATCAGAAAAAACCGAACCCTTAACCTTAGTGTTTTCACCTAATTGTAATTGAGGCACGAAGAGGTCTACAATTTTATTATAAATTACAAAGTCATAATCAATGTATTGATTACTGGTGACCTCCTTTGGTATAAAGTTGGTATAAACGCTAGCAATCCCATTTCGAAATAGATCGGGAATATCCTTTAATAAAAACTCACCACTAATTTTTCCATTAATAATATCGGGCGATTTAATCTCGATAGTCCTAATTTTTGTATCAAACGATGAGATAACTTTAAAGTCATCAAAATAAAAATTATCCCGTTCATTTTGATAAAAAGTCTCACTAAGGCTTATTGTTCCCTCCGCGTTTTCAATGGTGGTGCCATCTATAGCCATGACAATCTTCCCTGCAAAAACAGAGATGCTATCGCGTTTTATAAAGTTTAATTTGTTAAGCTCAGCATATTCAACATTTGCTTCAAAATCGTATTGATTGAAATCATTAGAAACGTCAACCAATCCAACAAAATTCATTTTTAAATTTGGATCATTAACAGTAAGACCTCCATTAAACAATGGATTCTGCAACATTCCAGAGATATTGATATTCTGATAATCGTATCCCTCAAAATAAAAACTTGCTATGGATCCATCAATTCCTGTGTTTAAAGTATTTTGGGTAAAACCACTCCCATCAAAAGCTAAATCGGCGGTCACTTTTCCTAAAGAAGTAGAACCAGTCATTTTTCCAAGGTTAAATTCAGTTAAGATCAGCGTTCCTCTATAAAATGAATTATCAAGATCATGAATGTTTCCTAGAATCAAATTAGCTTTAGCATTGCCAATAGCGCTGCGAACAGCACTATCTGTTATCAAATCTGAAGTTGTAATATTCGTATTTCCGCTAAAATTAAAGGTCCCCAGATGCTTCATTTCAACTGGCAAAACATCTCCTAAAACACGTGGCATAAAATTTCTTAACTCGTAATAACTTGATGTGATATTATGGTTTTCAATATTTATTGAATGGGGCTCATTTTCAGCCAGGAGGTTTTTAAAGCTAAAATCACCAAAAATTATTGTCAGGCCAGTATTTAATTTTCCGTTAAGAAAGCTGAAATCATTGAGTGTTCCATTGAGGTCTCCAGAAATGCTAATGATTTGATTAAGAGCAAATTCATTGTAAAATGAATTCAGGTCATTAGTTAGAATTTCCGTGTTTTCAAGCTGTGCGGTAAAAGTCACATTGTTATTAAAGTCGGAAAAACCTTTGCCACCATGAAACAATTCAATATCACCGTTTATTTTTGAGCCCGCTGTTTCTAGTTCCATATCTTTCAGAACTATTCCCTCGACTGAATACAAGAAATCTCCCTCTAAATGTTTTACCGAGAAACCTCTTTTGGCTGAAAGAGACAATTCTAAGATTTCTGCCTCAACCTCCGGACCTATAATTTTGAAATTATCCGCGATAATATTAATTCCACTAAAATTAAATATTTCTGGAGTTTCTAGATTTTCATCAATGATTTTAACATCTCCATTTATGAGTTCAAGGTCATTTGTTCCTAATTTAAAAACGGAACCACTCGATGGTTCTCCAGTTTCAAATTTATCAGCGAATATCGATAAATTGTCTGTTTCTTCATCTTTATAATGTTTGAAATAAAATTTTGCATTTGTGAGCGTAGTATTACCAAAACCCAATTTATTATTGAGGATATTCCGAAAATTTAAAACATCAGTTTGTACTTCTTGCGCATAAATTAGAGTATCCTTATGATGATCGGCAATATACACCTCCCTTATATCCACTTGGCCTTTCCAATTAAGTCCCAGTCGTTCTATATTAATCTCTGTGCCATAGGATTCATTTAGATACATCGTTACCTTTTTTGCAATCTTTGTTTGAACAGATGGCATAGAAAGAGTAATCACCAACACCAGCAGCAGCAGTAAAATGATTGCGAATAAGCGAAGTATTATTTTCCTAAATTTTTTGATACGCTTTTAAAGTTTTAATTTTATACCCAATAAATATGCCCATTCTATTTTGAAAGAAAAAAACTGTTATATTTTAGGTATTGAATCTTCTTGTGATGATACGGCAGCTGCAGTAATTAACAACGGTATCGTATTATCAAATGTTGTCGCCACTCAAAAAATTCATGAGGACTATGGCGGTGTTGTCCCCGAACTGGCCTCACGTGCTCATCAACAAAATATTGTTCCAGTTGTCGAGCAAGCGCTTCGCAAGGCAAATATCGATAAAAAACAGTTAAGCGCCATAGCTTTTACAAGGGGGCCTGGCTTGATGGGATCGCTTCTTGTAGGAACTTCATTTTCCAAGTCGCTAGCCTTGGGCTTAGGGATTCCCTTGATTGATGTTAATCATATGCAAGCCCATATTTTAGCTCACTTTATCAAAACTGAAAATCAGAGAATTCCAAGATTTCCTTTTCTCGCTTTAACCATCAGTGGAGGGCATACTCAAATCGTTAAAGTGACAGATTATTTTTCCATGGAAATCCTAGGGCAAACTATAGACGATGCCGTGGGAGAAGCTTTCGACAAGAGTGCTAAAATCTTAGGGCTTTCATATCCTGGAGGACCAATATTAGATAAGTATGCTCAAAAGGGGAACCCTAAAGCATATAAATTCCCTAAACCAAGGGTAAATCCAATGGATTTTAGTTTTAGCGGATTAAAAACAGCAGTTCTATATTTTGTTCAGAAAGAGGTGAAACAAAACCCTTATTTTATTTCTGAGAACATTGAAGATATTTGTGCGAGTATACAGTTTACGATCGTAGAATACTTAATTGACAAACTTAAGAATGCCGTTAAATTTACAGGGATTAAAGAAATCGCCATTGGGGGTGGTGTTTCAGCAAATAGTAGTGTGCGTAGTACACTTAAAGAGGCTGAAGACAAATACGGTTGGAGTACATATGTGCCAAATTTTGAATATTGTACAGATAATGCGGCAATGATTGCGATTGTTGGCGAATTAAAATACAAGAACAAAATGTTTGCCAATAATGATATTGTTGCATCAGCAAGGTTAAAACTATAAAGCTTGAATTATAAAAAATGAATCCCAGGAACTTATTCAACAAATTCGGTTTGCTGTTTCCCCATGGGAAGATTATATAACTACAAAAAGGATGTTTTGGGAATATTGCGCATTGTATAAAGAAAAGATGTTCGGATGGTGAAAACAAAGAACGTTTATTAGCTCTTGTTATTGGCGTGAAAATGGAGGATGCATTGAAAATGGAGAATGTAGAACCCACGGATTTTAACGGAAAGACTTTGAAAGAGTTTATTTTTATTTCTTAAAAAGCATGCGCTACCGGAGAAAAATTGCAATATTTTGTGGAACTTGGCATTGAACATGCAATTTCAAAAAGTAGATTATAAACTTAGAGCTATTATACATTTTTAAATGAATACATATTGAATCTTTTTTATCAGCCAAATATTAATGAAACTTCCGAAGATGTAAGTTTCGACAAAGAAGAAAGTAGACATATATCTAAAGTTCTGCGAAAAGTCGAAGGCGATACAATTAACTTGACTAATGGAAAAGGTTTTTTCTTTGAAGCAAAATTAACTAATACTAACCCTAAGAAGTGTAAAGCATTCATAGTGAATGTAGAGAAACAAACACCTCTTCCTTATCACCTACATTTGGCAGTTGCCCCAACTAAACTCAATGACAGATATGAGTGGTTTTTAGAAAAAGCGACAGAAATTGGTGTAACAGAAATCACTCCCATTATATGTGATCATAGTGAACGGAAAGTTATAAACCAAGAACGCTACAACAAAATTATTCAGAGTGCGATGAAACAATCTTTAAAAGCATACTTACCAAAATTAAATGAGGCGATTTCCTTTAAAAACTTCCTTGCCAAAGAACACTCTGAAGAAATTAAATGTATTGCACATTGTGAAGATTCTCACAAACAGCTACTTAAGAACGTAATTAAGAATGACAAATCTACATTAATACTGATCGGACCTGAAGGCGATTTCTCGATGAATGAAATAAAAAGTGCACTCTCACTACAGATAACGCCTATAAGCCTAGGAAACAGTAGATTAAGAACAGAAACTGCTGGGGTTTTAGCCTGTCATAGCGTGTATTTTACCGTAGTAACTTAGTCTTAATCGAAAAAATAAGAATATTTAACAAACAATTGTTAAAATATTACTTAATATTGTAGTTGTTGCGTTTTACTCAGGCAAAGCGTTATATCAATTAAACCGCTTATTAGATGCTTTCTATTACAAAGAATAAAACTAAATCATCGGTAACTAGTAGAAGGCCAGAAACGGCTCTTTTACGACAACCAGTATTAGTATATAATTCAAGAATTGATTCGTTACTAAAGGAAATAAAAGTTGAAGTTAAACTTGTAACTGTTTCCAATTTAAGTGCGGATTGGAGTCAATTTATGGATGATTTGAACACGAGAATGTTCGATAAAATTTCTTTTTAAAATTACCCCTCTTTTCATTTCGTGTTTTTGTATTTTTGGATGCTATGCATTTAAGAATAATATCCCTTTTTACATTATTTTCTTTCGGCACTATCACTAGTCAAAGTATTGCAGTATTGAAGTATGGTGGCGGTGGTGACTGGTATAGCAATCCTACTTCATTGGTAAATCTGGTTAGTTTTTGTAACGAAAATATTCAAACAACTATTAAACAGAAACCTGTTACGGTTACCCCAAATAGTATTGATATCTTTGATTATCCTTTGGTCCATATGACTGGTCACGGGAATGTTTTTTTTACACAGGACGAGGCGAAAAACCTAAGGAACTATCTTTTAAGTGGTGGTTTTTTGCACATCGACGACAACTACGGAATGGATCAATATCTTAGGAAAGAACTGATTAAAGTTTTTCCTAATAATGAATTAATCGAAATCCCTGTAGATCATCCCATTTTTAGCTATGCTTTCAATTTCCCGGAGGGTTTACCGAAAATTCATGAACATGATAATAAGAGGCCTCAGGCATTTGGAATATTTGAAAACGGTCGATTATTGTTATTGTACACCCTTGAAAGTGATTTAGGTGATGGTTGGGAAAACCCCGAAATACATAATGATCCACCGGAAGTTAGACTAAAAGCCCTTAGAATGGGAGCGAATATTGTAAAGTATGCATTTGAAAATTAATGACTTTTCAACATTCTCATACCACTACCCCATTTTCGAATAAAAAATTTCCTGTAATTGTATTATGTGATGGTTTGAGCAGTCCTGCTAATATTGGCGGTTTATTTCGTGTCTGTGAAGCCTTTGGTGTAGAACAGATATTATTCTATAATGGGAACATAGATATTAACTCTTCTAGACTTAAGAAAACAGCAAGGGAAACATATAAATCTGTTGATTTCGTTATTTGTAAGGAAATTAATACAACCTTAAAAGACTTAAAGAATAAGGGTTATGATATCATAGCATTAGAAATAAGTGAAATAAGTATTCCTTCAGAAAGGATTACTTTGGACAAGAAAGCTGTTGTTTTAATCATTGGGAATGAACAGTTTGGTATTTCCGAAGAAATATTGGCTTTAACTTCAAAGCATATGCATATTGAAATGTATGGAGAGAATAGCAGCATGAATGTTGTTCAGGCAACTGGCATCGCTCTCTATACCATAGTTAACAAATTAAAGTAATTGATTGAATAACGACATTTTAGATAGAGAAATTCAGGATTTTATAAATAATTATCCCGATCCGTCATCCAAGCTTGCGTTCGCAGGAAGTCCCTTTATACAAGTCACTGTTCAAGAACTAATTCAACAAATTGAAAGTAGAAGAAAAATTAAAATTAAGCTGCCCACTTGGTATAAAAATGACCGGATATATTATCCTCCTAAACTAAATTTGGAACAAACCTCTTCAGAATTAACGGCAAGATATAAGGCATCGCTGATTTCTGGAGATTCTTTAGCTGATATTACTGGAGGTTTTGGTGTAGACTCTTATTATTTTTCTAAAAAAGTTAATTCTCTCGACTACTTTGAAATAAACGCGGAGCTATCAAAAATTGCAAAACATAATTTCAATATTTTAGGAAGTTCGAACGTACAGTGTTCTGACAGTAGTGGGCTAGATACAGTTTTGAAGAAGGAGTACGAGGTTATTTATGCAGATCCCTCCCGGCGTCATGATAAAAAGGGGAAGGTTTATCTATTGGAGGACTGTGAACCCAATATTCCTAAAAACATCCACCACCTACTCGACCAATGTGGAGTTTTGATGCTAAAGACATCCCCAATGCTAGATATTTCGGCTGGGTTGAGTGAATTGAGTTGTGTTTACCAAATACACATAGTTGCAGTAAATAATGAAGTAAAGGAACTGATTTGGCTCTTGCGGAAAGATTCAGATGTGGAACCCGATGTGTATACTATCAACCTGAAGAGTAATTCTTCTGAAACTTTTGACTTTAAATGGGATGCTAAAGCTGAGACTCGTTATAATGTTCCTTTAAAATATTTATATGAGCCTAATGCTGCCATACTTAAAAGCGGTGCTTTTGGTCTCCTTTCCGAAGAATTCGAGGTAGAAAAATTACATAAGCATTCACACTTGTACACGAGTGACACGATACAAAAATTTCCTGGACGTCGATTCATTATTAAAGAAGTAATTACATATTCAAAAAGTGAAATTCGGAAAAACTTAAAAATTAAGACGGCAAATATTGCGACTCGTAATTTCCCAGAAAGTGTTGCCTCTTTAAGAAAAAAATGGAAAATTAATGAAGGTGGTGACAAATATTTATTCTTCACCACGATTGCAAATGAAAAAAAGGTTGTAATTATCTGTTCAAAAGTAACTTAGGATAACTTCGATTGAATAAACTCTGGCTGTTAATCAATTTATTTTGAACCGAATAAAAAAGCTTTAAAAAAACTGACTAAATTTTGCGTTATAACAATTGAAAACTTACATTTGCAACCGCATTTTAAAGTGACAAGTTCTTAATATATTGGAGAGTTGCCAGAGTGGTTAATGGAGCAGTTTGCTAAACTGTCGACGGGAAACTGTCGCGCGGGTTCGAATCCCGCACTCTCCGCAATTTTGAAGCGGATTTTTATTCAAAAAAACACCATCGGGGTGTAGCGTAGCCCGGTTATCGCGCCACGTTTGGGACGTGGAGGCCGCAGGTTCGAATCCTGCCACCCCGACAAAATAAAATTTGGAGTTTTTACAAAAGACTCCTTTTTTAATACTAGAGAGATTGAGTTGATTTTACAACTTTACTTCAATTAAAATAAAGACCCTTAAACGGGCTCGTAGCTCAGCTGGATAGAGCACCTCCCTTCTAAGGAGGCGGTCATAGGTTCGAATCCTATCGGGCTCACATCAAGTCCCCTCTTCAGGGGATTTTTTGTTTGATGTAAGTACAGATGTTTATATTTACACCATCTACTCCCGTATTTTCTGATGGCCTTTCGTAGCCGTTGAAATAATTTCTTATGATGAAAAATCTTCCTGTGATTGAGATCTCTGTGTTTGAGCATAGAACTAAGACTTGTTTTGGACTTGTCTTTCCTTATGGAATCAGAAAGGTATGAATTTAGAACATCAAGACATGAAACCATTGGGCCTATGGAAGGAGAAATGACCGTTAAATTGTCTGGAGCTTCTGAATGGAAAACATACATAGCAGGAGAATATTATGAAAGTTGTGCCGATTAAAAATTTCTACTCAATCTGCACACTTGTGTCAATATAAATAGCAGGGTCTATGTCAAAAAAAAAATGTGCCCTTCATTGTGCATAAGAGGATTTTAAAGGTAAATTTGTCCAATACAAAAAAACCATTAACATGAAAAAAATTTCAATCTTATTACTAGCCATTCTTGTTTTTTCTTGTGTTTCAAAAAAGAAATACATAGCCCTAGAACAAGAAAATGGAGAGATTAAAAGTGAATTACAAAAAACAAAAGTTGAAAAAGAAGGTTTAGAAGCAAAATTCGCTAAAATTGAAGCACGTGTAGACACATACAATGCTAAAATTATGTCACTTAGAGAAGAAGGTGATTCTAAGTTTGAGGTTAAAGATGGTGCTGTTATTTCAAACAATACGAGAGTAAGAATGCGTGAAACATTAAAAAATGTTGATGCAGGAAAACTAAGTCAAGCTAAAACTTTAAAGGATTCAATGAATTTAGCTGTTGCTTATAATCTTGAAAAGACGATAAGCGAAAGTAATATGAACGAGGATGACGACTTTTCGGTTCACATCAATGAAACTGTTGTTAGGATTTCAATTGCTGATAATATGTTATTTAAAACGGGTAGTTACTATTTAAGTTCAAAATCTGATCGGTTATTACAAAAATTAGCAGATGTTATTAATTCAGAGGAAAGTATAGAAGTTGCCATTGTGGGTCATACAGACTCAAGAGCTATTAGCAGGGTAAATATTGCCGACAACTGGGATTTAAGTGTTCTAAGAGCCACTTCTGTAGTGCGTAAACTACAAAGCGAATATAAAGTAGCTCCTGAAAAAATTATTGCTGCTGGTAGAAGTAGTTACCAACCACTTGCAGAGAATGACACTAAAGAGAATAGATCAAAAAACAGAAGAACACAAATCATTATTCTTCCAAATATTGATAAATTTTTCGCTCTTATGGATTCTGAGAACGAAAACGAGTAACGTAAATCGAATATAATAGTTTCCTTAGTTGTTATAAAAAAAGCTTCTCCATTATTTGAGAGGCTTTTTTTATGCAAATACATTCTATATAATTTAAACAAACCCCTGTGCAAGCATAACATCTGAATGACAGACATAATATCCTTCAGTTTTATTACTACTACTAACATTAAAATCAAAGAAGAGATGCTCATTACTGAATACAATAGAATTCAAAATGAACTGAAATGGGCTGAAAAAAAAATTGGCATGGATATTTAGAGCTTGGCTAATATCAACTTTAGTATCTTGCATGTGAAAATCATTTTTTATGAAATTAAACTTATTGTCTTGTGATGCTCAAAGGCCAGATAGAAGAGCAATAGCAAAATGTATTATGGAGATTTCATCTAACATTGATGAATCCTTGTCGAACGAGCTTACAGGTATATTCTTAGAAGGAGACGCTATAGATATTGAGGTGGAAGATAAAAACTCTAGTTCTGCTCTGAGAGCATTGCGAAAACTAAGTATTGATTATGAGATTATAGAATGAATCAAATTACTCGCCAGTTTTTTTAAATATCTCAAATTAATTCCCTGTGAAACAATCATCAAAGTCATTAATCACGGGGAAATTTTGTGTAAAAACATCAAAGATATTCATATCGGGCTGACACCAAATCCCCTCTTAAGCTCCTTCTTTGTTTATAATAAACAGGTTTTTACTAGAAAGTACTACTCAGGATACTCAACCCGTAAATGGTACATATTGTTTAATTTCTTCTTAAGTACCTTTTTTATTCTTTGAATTTCCTTAAACGTAATGTCAGAATTTAAAAATTGACCCTGTTCCATCTGACTATCAATAATTTTTTCGACATAGGATTCAATCTTAATCGAAGTAGGGTCCTTTATACTCTTGCTGGCCGCTTCAACACTATCGGCCATCATTAATATCGCAGTTTCTTTTGAAAAAGGAATCGGACCGGGGTATTTGAAATCCTCAGGATTAGTATCACCCCTTATTTCTCTTTCCTTTTTATAGAAATAATATACTAAACTGGTGCCGTGATGTGTTCGAATAAAATCTATAATCCTGTCTGGAAGATTATTTTTCCGAGCAATTTCAATCCCAATGATTACATGATTGATGATAATTTGAGCACTTTCTTTGGGATCTAGTTCATCGTGAGAATTAATAGAATTTGCTTGATTCTCTGTGAAATACGTTGGATTTGCCATTTTCCCTACATCGTGATAAAGCGCCCCTACTCGCACCAACATCGAGTTAGCTCCAATTTCATTAGCCGCAGCTTCAGCTAAATTGGCTACATTGAGTGAATGGTGAAAAGTACCTGGGGCCTTATTGGATAGCTCTTTAAGCAACTTGGTATTTGTATCGCTTAACTCCAAGAGAGATACATCTGACACCAGACCAAATATTTTTTCATATAAATAAATCAGTGGATGTGCAAATAAAGTTGCCAAGCCACACAAAACAAAATATCCAAAAGTTTCCCATTCAATCTCTTGAATATTTCCTTCCTGAATTAAATAAAATGCAAAATATCCTATTATATATATAAGTGTAATCTGCCCAACAGAGATAAAGAGGTTTGCTCTCTTATATAATTCTGAAACAGTTAAAATAGTTACGATCCCAGCAATTATTTGAAGAAACATATACTCAAAGCTATTAGGAACTACGAAGCCTAATAAAAGTATTGTAAGAACATGAACGAACAGTCCTAACCTAGGGTCAAAGAAGGCTTTTAAAATAAGCGGTAGAATGCAGAGAGGTACAACGTATACGTATTTGGCATCAAGTTTTACAACAATAGTGGTTAGTAAAACCATCAAGAAAACATTAACAAAAATGAAAGTCACTTTCGTATTGTTGTTGAAAATATCGAGTCTGTATTTTTTCAAAAAGAGAAAGAGCATTAAAAAAACCAATGATACCAGCAAGGAATATCCAATTAGTAACCAATAAAAATTGGACTTACTCCAAACTTGAGATTGATATTCTGATTTCAAGGAGTTTAATATCCTAAATTTATCTCCCTCGACAACTTCCCCTTTTGCAATAATTCTACCGCCTTTTTCTATAACACCTTGATTAGGATTTATAGCGTTTATTTCAGAGTCCTGAGCCGTTTCAGTCAGTCCTGGATTTAAGGAAATGTTGGCTCCAATGGTTCTTGCTAAAATTTTCTGTAACAGAATCTGAACTTCATCTGCTACATTCTCTGCAAGACTTAAAGCTACTTTTTCGTTTAAATCTATTTTTTTTAAGAATTGATTATAGGTAATTTCTTCTATCTCATTACCCTTTTTTAGATAAACAATTTTTTCAGCAGCAAATTGATGAATCTCATCTATTACGCCATTTTCATAAATATCTTTTGTAATAGACACGCCAAGGTTCCTAACATCATTGACTGTTAAATTGTATAAGCTATCAACGAAAACCTCAGATAATAGATCTATAAAGTCAACCTCACTTCTATTTGCTATTTTCACATTATAATCGAAATAAGGAGTAGCTCCACTAGCTATTGCCTCCCGTTCCTTTTCAAGAGTTTCAGAATCTTTTTTAATTGTAAAGCTAAATGGAGCGTATAAGTTTTCATATTGCCAAGGCTTCCCTTTTTGAAAATTATATTTGAACTGGCCTCCTTTAGGCAGTAAATAAATCACAAGAAAAGTAGCTACTACAAAAAGGAAAACCTTGTAAATTAAGGATTGATTTTTTGTAAATAGTGCAAAGATGTTTTTCATGAAAATTTTTCCTAATAGTAAAGGTATCAATTACCATTGATTATTCATATAGGCATCTCTCCTAAAGATTGATATTTTAATTTTTAATATGTAAATTCGCATCACTTTTTCGATAGGCATTGAAGCCCAGTAAAAGCCTTGATTAATCAAAATTATATCCAAAAAATGAGCAAAGAAGTTGTTATTGTTTCTGCCGTGAGAACTCCAATAGGGAGCTTTATGGGAAGTTTATCTTCCTTAACCGCGACTCAATTAGGTTCGGCGGCTATTAAAGGCGCCTTAGATACTATTAATCTAGATCCGACTTTGGTTCAAGAAGTTTTTATGGGTAATGTAGTACAGGCTGGTGTTGGACAAGCGCCAGCGAGGCAAGCAGCTCTTGGAGCCGGAATACCAAATACCGTGCCTTGTACTACAGTAAATAAGGTTTGTGCATCTGGAATGAAGGCTTTAATGAATGCTGCACAGGCAATTGCACTTGGCGATGCAGATATTGTGGTTGCAGGTGGAATGGAAAGTATGAGTAACATCCCGCATTACGTGCATATGCGAAGAGGGACTAAATTTGGTCCAGCATCATTAATAGACGGCATGCAAATAGATGGCTTGGTTGATGCATATGACCAAAATGCTATGGGTGTTTGTGCCGATGCCTGTGCTAAAGAATATAAATTTTCAAGAGAGGATCAAGATGCTTATGCAATTCAGTCCTATGAGCGTTCGGCTAAAGCCTGGTCTGAAGGTAAATATAGTGACGAAGTAATTCCTGTTTCAGTGCCACAAAGAAGAGGAGAACCAATAATCATTTCCGAAGACGAAGAATATAAGAATGTACGAATGGATAAAATTCCAATGTTGCGTCCAGCATTTTCAAAAGATGGTACTGTTACAGCTGCAAATGCTTCTACGATTAATGACGGTGCCGGTGCCATGATTCTTATGAGTGCTGAAAAAGCTCTGGAGCTCGGGCTTTCGCCCCTTGCTTCGATAAAAGGTTATGCCGATGCGGCTCATGAACCAGAATGGTTTACTACTGCCCCATCAAAAGCGCTGCCAAAGGCATTGGCTAAGGCTGGAATTAATCAAAGTGATGTTGATTATTTTGAATTTAATGAGGCGTTCGCTGTCGTTGGTTTATCAAATATGAAGATATTGGGTCTTTCCGACTCCAATGTAAACGTTAACGGGGGAGCTGTTTCTTTAGGACATCCTCTGGGATGCAGTGGTGTAAGAATTGTAATTACCTTACTCAATGTTTTAAAACAAAACAATGCCAAAATTGGAGCCGCAGCTATATGTAATGGTGGCGGTGGTGCTTCAGCAATGGTGATTGAAAGAAAATAATAATCTAGCCTTTCATTGTACCATACATGAATTACGGAATTTGTAATCTGAGTATTATTCCTTTAAAAGCTGAAGCTTCCGATACTAGCGAATTGGTAAGTCAAATTCTGTATGGTGAAGTTTTCAAGGTTTTAGAAGTGCGATCTAAATGGAGTAGAATTCGTTTGGCGTTCGATTCATATGAAGGATGGGTAGATAATAAGCAATTCGCCCCCTTATTAGAGGAGGATTATAAAGCCTTAAATAAAGAAAAGCCACATATGTCTTCAGATTTGGTTGAATTCATAACAACTTCAGAAAATCAGCTGCTTTCAATATGTTTGGGGAGTACATTAAATGCGCTCCATCTATTAAATCACAGCTTTGAAGGGAAATCAATTTCTGAAACTTTTCAGAAACAACACCTTGTGAAAATAGCACTACTCTATCTAAATGCTCCGTATTTATGGGGAGGAAAAACACCATTTGGAATTGATTGCAGCGGATTCACGCAAATGGTTTATAAGTTGAATGGCTATAACCTGAAAAGAGATGCAAGTCAGCAAGCTACTCAAGGAGAAGCCTTAAGTTTTATAGAAGAAAGTGAACCTGGAGATTTAGCATTTTTCGACAATTCAGAAGGGAAAATAGTGCACGTAGGTATTATTATGAAGGACAATCACATAATTCACGCTCACGGAAAAGTACGCGTTGATGGCTTAGATCATTCGGGAATCTATAATTATGAATCCAGAACTTATTCACATCAATTGAGGGTGATAAAAAGGATTATACCAATTTGATTATGTAATGTGGTATTCCTAATTTGAATTAGTTTTAGTTCAGATGAGATAGAAAATGAACGCACCTGCCTACCCAGTTTGGTAGCCATAGCTAAGGGTTCATTTTATATCTAAACCCTCCTGACTAAAAAGCAGATATTGTATAAAGACGGGTGCTCAAATTGATTGTGTAAACAAATTATATGCGGCATTATAGTTGAATTGATATTATAAAAAATCCTCTCAACAAAGTTAAGAGGATTTAATATTATAAATTAGAAATAAGGCTATTGACCTCCTTCCAGAGTTTCAAGAAGCATCTTCATCTCTTTTACCTTGGCATCTTCTTCCAATTGACCATAAATACCTTTTAATGTACGGACAATATCTAAGTCATCTTTTCGATACTTTAGTGCCGATTCAAGGTATGGTATTGCAGATCGATACAATCCATTTTTCTCTTCTTTTAATTCATCATATCTCGCATAGTCGGCTTTAGAAGTTCCTAGCGCATTCATTTTTTCATTATAGTCTTTTTCTTCAGCTAATATTAACACGGCTATATTTATAAGCGCACCAGGATTTTCAGGATTTAATTCAATTGCCTTATTATAATATTTTATCGCTTCATCTTTCAAACCAAGTTTCGCATTGGCAACTCCTAAGTTATTATATAAATCGGGGTTCGACGGATCAAGAGCTATCATTTCTTGCATTAATTCATTGTATCGCTCAATATTCCCTTGCTTATAAACCATATCAGCTTCAACTTGAATTAAGGTCATATCTTTTGGGTTATTTTTTCTTACTTGATTAATTACTTCAAGCGCCTCTTCGTTTTTATCTTTTGCCATGTATATCTGAGCCAGACTTAAAAGTACCACCTCCAGCTTAGATTCGGACATTTTCTCCATTGGCTTCACATGTGTACCTGCCTTCACCATCAAATCTCTATTTGATTTACCAACAAATGGTTCTTCTTTACCCGTTTCTTTATTAATTGCAACGAATTGTTTTTGTATACCAGTATAACCTAAATCTGACAATTTCTTAAAATAAATTTCTGCATTGTCAAAGTCTTTGCCAATTTTTGATGCTAGGGCGGCGTTAAATAAAAACAGCGTGTCTGTTGAGCTCAAATTATAAGCAGTATAAAATTTGTTGGCTGCCGCTTTATAATTTTTCGCCTTATAGTCTGCAGAAGCTCCTGATTCTAGAGAGTTCTTTAAGGCTTGAGCCTGTTCATTTATTGCCTTCGTATTTTCTCCTTCAGTATCTACTTCTTTTGCCATTTTAAAGGCTTCAGATGCTAATTTTATTTTTTCGACATCGGATCCAGCACTTGCCAATAATGCTTTTCCTTTCACCAGATAAAACTGTGATTTTAGGTCATTGTCCGCATTTCCTAAAAGACTTTCCGCCTGATTTATATAGCTCATGGCCTCGGCTAAATCTCCTGATTTAACTGCCTTGTCAGCTTTTTTAATTTCTTTTTTTTGACCAAATGATATCGCAGATAGTAACAATACTCCTGCTAATACTAATACTCTTTTCATTTCTGTGGGTTTAAATTATTCTTGTATTTCGGTTTGAGGTTCATCATTATCAAGAGTAGTGCCGTCTTCTGTATCTCCACCTAACTCTTCAATTTCATCATCATCGTGCATTACTTTCGCAACAGCTGCAATAGAATCTCCTTCCCTAACTTTAATCAGGCGGACACCTTGCGTTGCGCGACCCATTACTCTTAGGTCTGCAACCGCCATTCTTATTGCAATTCCTGATTTATTTATTATCATCAAATCATCAACATCCATAACAACTTTAATGGCAACTAAGTTACCAGTTTTTTCCGTAACATTTATCGTTTTAACTCCCTTCCCACCACGATTCGTGATTCTATAATCTTCTAGGGTTGATCGTTTTCCATATCCATTTTCTGAAACTACAAGGATATCTGATTCCTTATCATTGACCGCTATCATTCCAATTACCTGGTCATCTTTATGATTCAAGGTAATACCTCGAACCCCAGAAGCATTTCTCCCCATAGGTCTGGTTTTACCTTCTTCAAAACGAATGGCCTTACCAGACCCCAAGGCCAGCATAACCTGACTATCGCCAGTTGTTAGCTTTGCTTCGAGCAGTTCGTCATTATCTTTAATTGTAATGGCATTAATCCCATTTGTTCTCGGACGAGAATATTGTTCCAATGGTGTCTTCTTAACCTGCCCATTTTTGGTAGCCATGATAACATAATGACTATTAATATATTCTTCATCCTTCAGATCCTGGGTGCAAATAAATGCTTTTACCTTATCGTCAGGTCCAATGTTAATTAAGTTTTGAATCGCTCTTCCCTTGGCTGTCTTTGAACCTTCAGGAATTTCAAAAACTCGCATCCAGAAACATTTTCCTTTTTGAGTAAAGAATAACATGTATTGATGATTAGTTCCAATAAACAAATGCTCCAAAAAGTCTTCATTTCTTGTCGCTGATCCTTTTTGCCCTACTCCTCCTCTATGCTGAGTCTTATATTCAGTCAACGATGTACGTTTAATATAGCCAGCATGAGAAATTGTAAGGACAACCTGTTCATCGGCTATTAAATCTGTAATACTTACATCACCACCTGCGTATTCAATAATGGAACGCCTCTCATCTCCATATTTACTTTTAATTTCTTGTAATTCATCTTTAATGATCTGCATTCTCAAATCTTTATTAGCAAGAATATTTTCATAACCTGAAATGGTTTTCATTAATTCTTCATACTCCGTACGAAGTTTATCCTGCTCCAGTCCTGTCAATTGACGTAATCGCATTTCAACGATGGCCTTGGCTTGAATTTCAGAAAGGTCAAACGCCTTAACTAACGAAGCACGTGCTTCATCAGCATTTGCACAAGCTCTTATCAATCGGATTACTTCATCTATATTGTCTGAAGCTATAATTAAACCTTCAAGAATATGAGCTCTCTCCTTAGCTTTCCGAAGTAAATATTCTGTCCGACGAACAACAACCTCATGACGATGCTCCACAAAATAATGAATGAGCTCCTTAAGGTTTAACATCTGTGGTCGCCCTTTAACAAGGGCAATATTGTTAACGCTAAAACTAGATTGTAATGCAGTATACTTATAAAGCATATTAAGTACGATATTTGGAATCGCATCTCGCTTAAGTATGTAAACAATTCGCATCCCATTTCTATCGCTTTCATCCCTTATATTGGAAATACCTTCGATTTTTTTATCGTTCACTAGGTCGGCAGTCTTTTTAATCATGTCTGCCTTATTGACTTGATATGGGATTTCCGTCACTATAATACATTCGCGTCCAGCAACTTCTTCAAAGCCAGCCTTAGCACGAATTACTACACGTCCTCTACCTGTATGGAATGCTTCTTTAACCCCGTCGTAACCATATATCGTCCCTCCTGTTGGAAAATCTGGAGCTTTGATGTATTCCATTAATCCATCAATATCAATATCATTGTCTTCTATATATGCTATTGTTCCATCTATTACTTCAGTTAAATTATGTGGTGGCATATTTGTCGCCATTCCCACAGCGATACCTGATGCACCATTTATCAATAACCCTGGAACTCTAGTAGGAAGTACTTTTGGCTCATATAATGTATCATCAAAATTTAGCTGATGATCTACTGTTTCCTTATCAATATCGGCAAGCATATCTTCAGAAATTTTCTGCATACGCGCTTCTGTATAACGCATAGCAGCTGGGCTATCTCCATCTACAGACCCGAAATTTCCTTGTCCATCAACCAACATATAACGAAGGCTCCATTCCTGGGCCATACGCACCATTGCATCATAAACAGATGTATCACCATGCGGGTGATACTTTCCTAAAACCTCTCCAACAATTCTGGCAGATTTCTTATGAGCACCTGTTGCCCTAATTCCTAATTCGTGCATTCCAAATAATACCCGTCTATGAACTGGTTTCATACCGTCTCGAACATCTGGCAATGCACGTGACACAATGACTGACATCGAGTAGTCGATGTAAGCCGATTTCATTTCGTCCTCAATGTTGATAGGGATCACTTTTTCACCTTCAGCCATAAAATATTTTCTTTAATTATATGTTTTAATTCGAATGAAGCAAGGTACACTAATTTCAATATTTAGAGGTGACTTTCCCAATCTCTTATTCACGATTTTATTAACAAATATTACACCCTAAAACGTTAATAACTATCGCTGTTTAAGCTTTGATATCAGTAAGTTTTTTTGTCTTTTTACTACCATTCATCTAATAAGGGAATGGTTATTGCCTTATTAAGGCTAATTTTAGTAATTTTATAAAGGAATTGTATACAAGTATATGGATGATAATTTTTCACCTAGAGTAAAAGACGTAATTGCCTATAGTAAGGAAGAGGCCCTTAGATTAGGGCACGACTTTATTGGCACCGAGCACTTGATGCTTGGTTTATTGCGCGATGGTAGCGGAAAGGCAGTTACCATTTTAAATGCATTGGAAATTGACTTGAACCATTTGCGGAGGAAAGTAGAGATATTAAGTCCCGCTAACCCAAGTGCTGGTATTAGTCCGAATGACAAAAAGAACCTACATTTAACTAGACAAGCAGAACGTGCTTTGAAAACTACTTTTTTAGAGGCTAAATTGTTTCAAAGTTCTTCAATAAATACGGCTCATTTATTATTGTGCATTCTTCGCAATGAAAATGACCCAACTACAAAATTATTAAACAAGATGAAGGTAGATTATGACGGCGTTAAAGACCAATTTAAGCTTATGATAGCAAACGATGAAGATTATATAGATAGCCCAACTTCTGAATTTTCAAATGAAAATGATGACACATCATCTGATGATACTGGAAAAGAGAACCTTTTTGCTGGGACAAGCACTAAGAGTAACAAAAAATCAAAAACTCCGGTTTTAGATAACTTCGGAAGAGATTTAACCGTTATGGCTGAGGAAGGGAAACTTGACCCAGTTGTTGGTAGAGAGAATGAAATTCAGCGTGTTTCACAGATATTAAGTCGACGAAAAAAGAACAACCCTTTACTGATTGGTGAACCTGGAGTTGGTAAATCAGCCATTGCCGAAGGATTAGCTTTGCGTATTATACAGCGAAAAGTTTCAAGGATATTATATGACAAACGTGTCGTAACCCTAGATTTAGCCAGCTTAGTGGCTGGAACAAAGTACAGAGGACAGTTTGAGGAGCGTATGAAGGCAGTTATGAACGAACTGGAGAAGAACGAGGATATCATCCTCTTCATTGATGAAATCCATACCATTGTTGGTGCTGGAGGCGCTACAGGTTCTTTGGACGCTTCAAATATGTTTAAACCTGCTTTAGCCAGAGGTGAAATTCAATGTATTGGAGCAACGACTTTGGACGAATATCGTCAATATATTGAAAAAGATGGGGCACTTGAACGAAGATTTCAAAAAGTATTAGTGGAACCAACTTCTGTTGAAGAAACCATTGAGATTTTAAAGAATATAAAAGATAAATACGAAGCGCATCATAATGTAGAATATACAGATGATGCTCTTGTCGCTTGCGTTAAACTGACTAACCGTTATATGACAGAACGTTTTTTACCTGACAAAGCAATTGATGCTATGGATGAGGCTGGATCACGTGTTCATATTACAAACATAAATGTACCGGAAAAAATATTGACGATAGAGTCCAAATTAGAAGAGGTTCGTGAGCTTAAGAATTCGGTTGTTAAAAAACAGAAATATGAAGAAGCTGCAAAGCTTAGGGATGATGAAAAAAATCTGGAAAAAGAATTAGTCCTAGCTCAAGAAGAATGGGAAATCGATTCGAAACTTCATAAAGAAATTGTGAATCAGGAGAGCGTCGCAGAAGTTGTTTCTATGATGACTGGTGTACCCGTAAATAAAATAGCCCAGAAAGAAAGCAACAAATTGGCCGAATTACCTGATCGAATTAGAGGTAAAGTTATAGGTCAGGATGAAGCTGTAGCGAAAGTGGTAAAAGCGATTCAACGTAATCGAGCTGGATTGAAAGATCCTAATAAGCCGATTGGATCATTCATTTTCCTAGGGCAAACTGGAGTAGGTAAAACCCAATTAGCAAAGGTGTTAGCACGTGAATTATTTGATTCTGAATCTGCGTTAGTGAGAATTGACATGAGTGAATACATGGAGAAATTTGCGATTTCTAGATTAGTTGGAGCACCTCCGGGATATGTTGGTTATGAAGAAGGCGGGCAATTGACCGAAAAAATTAGAAGAAAACCATATGCTGTTATTCTTTTAGATGAAATTGAAAAAGCACACCCAGATGTTTTTAATATGTTGTTGCAAGTACTTGATGATGGACATTTAACGGATAGCCTCGGGAGGACTATTGATTTCCGAAATACCATTATTATAATGACTTCAAACATTGGAGCAAGAAAACTGAAAGACTTTGGTCAAGGAGTTGGTTTTGGAACATCAGCTAAGACAGATCAGGCAGATGCAAATGCGAAAAGTATTATTGAGAATGCTCTCAAAAAGGCGTTTGCCCCAGAATTCTTAAATCGCGTTGATGATGTTATGGTATTTAATAATTTGGAGAGAGAGGATATACACAAAATTATTGATATTGAATTAGACAAGCTCTTTAAAAGAATAGAAGATCTTGGTTATCATATGACGTTGACAGATAAAGCGAAGGACTATATAGCAGATAAAGGTTTTGATAAGGAATATGGAGCGAGACCTTTAAAAAGGGCTATTCAGAAATATATTGAAGATGCATTAGCGGAAGAAATTATTAATTCTAACCTTCAAGAAGGAGATAGCATTACTATGGATCTTGATGAGAAGAAGAACGAATTAACGATTAAAATTAAGAAACAGAAAAAAAAGACTGAATCTTAAAAACCCCTTCCTTCTTAATTTATTAACTAGCGCCCTTTTATATGGTGCTAGTTTTTTTTGAGGCAATAAAACCTTTACCTTTTGGATGTCGTGGAAAAAAAGACAGAGTTAAAATCTAGAATTGAAGAAGAAATATTTGAGACTTTGGCTTCTGTAGAAAAATATCGTGTCCTAACGAAACCTATTTCACCAGAAAATGCCATTGGAAGGGTCTCCCGAATGGACGCAATCAACAACAAAAGTATAAATGATGTTGCGCTTCAAAAAGCCGAATTAAAATTGAATAATCTGAAAGTAGCTCTCACTAAAATTGATGACATTGATTTTGGATTATGTAGAAAATGTAGACAGCCCATTCCATTAGGTCGGCTATTATTGATACCTCAGACAACTACTTGCGTTAATTGTAGTAGATAAACAGACTCTTTATAAAGAGTTCCTTTACCCCTTAGTTAGTATCCTATCCCTCTAAAATAATATTTTACCATTCTTAAAGATACCTCGAATTGACTAGTATTTATCCGAAAAGCAGCTCATCGTCAATCGAAAAACTTTTCAAAAAACTTATAGAAGCTTGTATATCATTAGACATCAAACGATCTTCTTCCATAAAGGGTGAAACTTCTCTAAATGATGAAACGAAAGACTCTATAAAAGGTGAAGATTGTTTAGGCATTCTAAAAGTCAAGGCCTGTGATGCATTCATTAATTCTATAGCTAATATAGTTTCAATGTTGTCTAATATCCGAAGACATTTCGTAGCCGAGTTCGCCCCCATACTCACATGGTCTTCTTGACCATTTGAAGAAACAATTGAATCGATTGAAGCTGGGGAAGCTAGTTGCTTATTCTGACTTACAATACTGGCCGCTGTGTACTGAGTTATCATAAAGCCACTATTTAAACCGGGGTTGTTCACTAAAAATGCAGGTAATCCTCGAAGACCAGAAATTAGTTGGTATGTTCGCCTTTCCGAAATACTTCCTAATTCTGCCATAGCTATACCCAAGTAATCTAAACCAAGTGCTAAGGGCTGACCGTGAAAGTTTCCTCCAGAGATAATAAGGTCTTCGCCAACGAATATATTAGGGTTATCAGTTACCGAATTGATTTCAGTTTTGATCGTTTTTCTCACAAAAGAAATTGTGTCTTTAGTGGCTCCATGCACCTGTGGAATACAACGAAATGAATAAGGGTCTTGCACATTATTTTTTTCAGATATTGCAATCTCACTCCCATCCAAAAACTCAAGTAATAGTTCCGCAGTTTTAACCTGTCCCCTATGCGGTCGTACCAAATGCACTAGCGGATTATAAGGGCTCAAACTACAATTAAATGCATCTGCAGAAATTGCCCCAATAAGATCTGCTAGATAAGATAATTTGTAACTCTCGAGTAAACAATGTACTCCATAAGCACTCATAAATTGTGTGCCATTTAATAATGCCAAACCTTCCTTCGCTTTCAGTTCAATTGGTTTCCAATCATACTTTTTAAGTATGATTTCTGAAGCGACTATAGCATCTTCAACATAAACCGAACCTTTTCCTAAGAGAGGTAGTGATAAGTGCGCCAAAGGAGCCAAGTCACCTGAAGCTCCTAAACTTCCTTGAGCATAAATTACCGGAAGGATATCATTATTATAAAAATCAATTAATCTTTGGACAGTCTCTAACTGCACCCCACTATAACCATAACTCAAAGATTGAATTTTTAGTAATAACATTAGTCTAATAATGGGCTTAGCAACCTTATCACCAGTTCCACATGCATGAGAAAGCACTAAATTCTCTTGCAATTTAGAAAGTTTTTCAGGTGAAATCTTCACATCACATAAAGATCCAAATCCTGTATTAATACCGTAAATAGCTGTCTCATTATCAGTTAATTTAGCAAGTAAATAGGCTCTGGACTTTTTTATGCTTAGTACAGCTTCTTCAGATAACTCCAAATTTTTTCCGGTATCTCTTATATTTTTAATAGTCTGTAAGTCAAGTATTTCAGAACTTATATAATGTACCTCTTTCATGCTGCCGGAATATTTATTTCGCAAAAATACCAATTTCTGTTAAGGTTTTACCAATTTTTACAAATTCATTAAATAACTAGTACTTTTGATTATCAAATCAAATCCAATGAAAAAAATATTTGTATTAATTTTTGCTATTACTACAGTAGCTTGCCAAAAAGAGGCGAAAGATTATGTCACATTCTCAGGGAAAATTACTGACAAGAATAGTGATTCAATAGTTATAAGAGCTCGTGGGTTTTCTAAAGTAATGAAAGTACAGGACGATGGTACTTTTAGTGATACTTTAAAAGTTAAGCCTGGAGTTTATGGTTTTTACGACGGAGGAGAATCGACTAGTATATTTTTGAAAAATGGTTATGACATCAAAATGACACTAGACACTAAAATGTTCGATGAGACTGCCAAATATATTGGTGCTGGTTCTGAAAACAGCAATTTCTTAGCTGCAAAATCACTCCTTGAGGAAAAACTAATGGGGAAGGGTTTTGGAAGCTTAGATGAAAAAGGTTTAGATGATGCATTTGCTGGAATAAAGACTAAAATTGTTGAGTTTATTAATTCAACTAAAGGTTTGGATACTATGGTGACCAATATTAGTATGCGCAATGTTGATGGAATGATAGATGGTAATAAGGGTTATTACGCCGGTGTTTTGGCCATGAAAAGAGCTTTGCCAAAAGGGGCTCCCTCGCCTCCTTTTGAAGGCTTTGAGAACTATAACGGTGGCGAAACTTCTATTGATGATCTAAAAGGCAAGTACGCATATATAGATGTATGGGCGACCTGGTGCGCACCCTGTAAAGCAGAAATCCCTGCATTGAAAAAACTTGAAAAAGACTATCACGGAAAAAATATTCAATTTGTAAGTATGTCTATTGACGATGACAGATCACACAAAGGCTCTTGGGATTTAGCGAAACAAGATTGGAAAGACATGGTTGCCGATAAAGAACTTGGAGGAATACAAATCTTTGCTCCAAAGGGATGGAAAACAAAATTTATTGAAGATTATAAAATAAAGGGAATTCCAAGATTTATTTTAATTGATCCAAACGGAAATATTGTTGATGCGAGCGCACCAAAACCTTCAGATCCTAAACTGCGAACTATGTTTGATGAATTAATGATGTAGTTTTATATAATTAGTAATAAAATATAAATACGCCTTTCAAATAAAAATTGAAAGGCGTATTCTTTTTGTGAAAATTCTTACTCAGTTTCTTCTATTGGAGCCGGCTCTTGTTCAAACAAAGCCAAGTAAGCTTTTCCTAAATAATTACTAATGTCACTTGCCATCAATGCTTCAAATCCCATTTCTTGGGTTATAAGATTACCCGCACTTCCGTGTAAATAGACACCAAACACGGCCGCAATCAAAGGCTCATAGCCTTGAGATAATAATCCACAAATAACTCCCGATAATACATCACCACTACCTGCCGTCGCCATTCCAGGGTTTCCAGAGGTGTTAATGTAAAGTTTATCATCATTAACGATCATACTGTTAGCCCCTTTAATAACAACAATGAACTCATATTTGCTCGAAAATTCTTTCACTTTTTCAAGTCGATCGTAGTCATTTTTCCATTTTCCAATAAGACGTTCTAGCTCTCCTAGATGCGGAGTCAGAATTGAATTCTTTGGAATAATTTTCAATAGAGAAGTCCTTTGAGAAATACAATTAAGCGCGTCGGCGTCAAGTACCATTGGCGATTTGGTTTTCTTTAATAATTTTTCCAAAGCGGCTATTGTTTCTGAAGCCGTTCCTATTCCCATCCCTATTCCAATCACCTTAGGTTCAAAATCTACGGAAATTGAAGTAATAGAAGCTTCATTCTCATCTGTAATAACCATCGCTTCAGGTAATGCCGTTTGTAGAATTGTATAACCACATTTCGGAACAAAACAACTCACGAGCCCTGCTCCTGCTCTAAAAGCACTTCTAGCGGCTAAAACGGCTGCCCCCATCTTACCGTAGCTTCCTCCTATGATCAAGGTATGACCATAGTCACCTTTGTGAGTAAATTTCTCTCGTTGTTTATAATAACTCTGTGCCTCAGGTTTTGCAATTAAATTTGCCAACGGCTCAGTTTTAAATAAATATTCAGCATCCAAGCCCACATCTAACACTTCAAAGTAAGGCACCAATTTGCCCGTTTCTGGTAAAAAGAAAGAAAGCTTAGGGGCTTGGAAGGTGAGAGTGTGATTCGCATTTAATACTGCATCTAGGTCTTCCTGCGGAGCATTCGCATATAATCCGCTTGGCATATCAATCGCTAATTTGAAAGATTTCAGAGAATTTAAATACTGAACCAACTTCAATACCCAAGTATCTAGACATCGATTTAATCCAATACCAAAAATTGCATCAATAATAATATCTTCTTCCTCTATTTTTGGAAAATCATTTTCCGAAGTCATTAGTAAAGGCCAAGACTTGGTTACGTTCTTTATTCTGTCATAATTCGTTAGAAAATCACTGGACCTTTTATCGCTGCAGTTTACAACAAACATATTCACATTATAGCCGTTCTCAATGAGCAGGCGACCAACAACCAAACCATCTCCCCCGTTGTTACCGATTCCACAAAAGATATGGATAGGAACTTGGGCACCTTGCATGCGATGATGGAGCCAATTAAACACCTGTGTTCCTGCCCTTTCCATCAAATCATTGCTGGAAATCTGTTGCTTTTCAGTCGTTATTTTGTCGGCCTTGTTTAATTGTTCTGAAGAAAATATTTTCATATAAATTGATATTATTTAGTGCTCACTTGCGTAAAAATAATACATTTACGTATTTAATACGATGAAAAGAAAATTCTTCCATATTAATTTTGTTAACTCCATTTTTTGGAGCACTTCAACAAACCTGACCATTACCCCCGTCGGGGTAAGTATTTAAATATATCATCCTAAGTTCATATTTCTTTTTCTAAAGAAAGAAAACATATTATTATTATTATTATTCAATTTACAATTACATATATGAAGGTTTTAAAATTTGGAGGTACTTCGGTAGGAAGCGTTGAAAACATTGAGAAAGTAATTTCCATTATTGAGAAGGCTTCTCAAGAAACTAGAATTGCTGCTATTGTTTCAGCTTTTGGTGGTGTTACAGACCAATTAATTCATGCGGGGAATTTGGCTGCTGCAAAGGATTCTAATTATGTCGCAATATTTAATAGTATAAAAGAACGGCATTTGGAGGCTGTATCTCAGCTACATATAGACAAGGAAAATTTTCAGTTTTTAGATGCCAATCTCCGTCTTTTAGAGGACTTACTAAAGGGAATATTTTATATAAATGAATTATCTCCAAGAACAAAAGATAGATTGGTCGCCTTCGGGGAATTATGTTCCTCCATTATAATAGCAGAGGCGATGAAAGTTAAAGAGCTCGATGCGAAAAGAAAAAATGCTACCGAATTAATTATAACACAAAATGAAGGAACTCTAAATTCGGTGAATTTAAAAATCACTAGTAGTAATATAGAGTCTTATTTTTCAGATAATAAGGAAAGAATAACGGTTATTCCTGGTTTTGTATCTGCAGACGAGTCAGGTGAGGTTACAACTTTAGGAAGGGGTGGTTCAGATTTCTCAGCCGCACTTATCGCAGCAGCAACAAACGCTTTTGAATTACAAATATGGACCGACGTTAGCGGGATGTATACTGCGAACCCATCCATAGTGCAACAAGCAAGGCCAATAGAGAATATTTCATATCAAGAGGCCATGGAGTTATCGCATTTTGGAGCGAAAGTTCTTTACCCGCCTACGATCGTTCCGGTAATGCTAAAAAATATCCCAATTGTTATTAAAAATACTTTTAAGCCTGACGATAAAGGAACTCGAATTGCAAATGGGAACTTAAACAATAGAAAGTCGGTAAAAGGTATAAGCAATATCGAAAACATTGCTTTGTTAACGCTTGAAGGCAACGGAATGGTTGGGATTCCTGGAATTTCAAAACGATTATTCGAGACTCTTTCGCAGCAATTTATCAATATAGTCTTGATAACTCAGGCATCCAGTGAGCATAGTATTTGCATTGGCGTTCTTGTAGGCGATGCTGAAAAAGCAAGCAAAGCTGTTAACATGGCATTTGAATATGAAATTCAATTAGGTAAGATAGACCCTTTAATTGTTGAAATTGATCTTTCCATAATTGCACTTATTGGTGACAATATGAAAAACCATCAGGGTATTAGTGGTAAAATGTTCAGTAAACTCGGTAAAAATAACATCAATATTAGAGCAATAGCACAGGGAGCCAGTGAAAAAAATATCTCTGCTGTCATAGATAGGAAGGATGTTAAAAAAGCCCTTAATGTCCTCCATGAACGCTTTTTTGAGGATCAGTTCAAACAAATCAATCTTTATATCGCAGGGGTTGGAAATGTTGGCGAAAGACTTATTAATCAAATAGCGGAACAAAACGAATATTTGAAAGAAAAACTTCGCCTAAATGTAAGAGTCCTTGGAATTACAAATTCAAGAACTATGTATTTCGATTCTGAAGGAATTCCGCTAGAAAACTGGAAGGAGAAACTTTCGGAAGGCACGAAAACTAGCATCAAAGGTTTTTATGATAAAATTCTCAATTATAATAGAAGAAATAGTGTTTTTGTTGATGTTACCGCCAATATTGAAGTAGCTGAGAGTTACGCTTCATACTTAAAAAAAAGCATCGCAGTTGTAGCCTGTAACAAAATCGCTTGTTCTTCAGATTATACGAAATATGAGGAGTTAAAAAGCCTATCGGCAGAGTATAACGCACCTTTTTTATTCGAAACAAATGTTGGTGCTGGTCTTCCAATAATTGACACCTTGAGTAATCTAATGGCCTCGGGGGATGAAATTATTAGTATCAAGGCTGTCCTTTCTGGAAGCTTAAATTTTGTTTTTAATAATTACAAAGAAGGGGTTCCTTTTCACGATGTGGTCAAACAAGCACAGGCCGAAGGCTATACAGAGCCCGATCCAAGAATTGATCTTAGTGGGGTAGACGTTGCTCGAAAGATATTAATTTTAGCGAGAGAAAGTGGATTGCAGATGGATTTAGATGATGTTGTTAACAAACCATTTCTAACAAATAATAACCTTGAAAGTAGTACAGTTGATCATTTTTACGAAACATTAATCGAGGATGACTCACATTTTCAACAGTTGCTGGCGACCGCAAATGAAAATGGTGCCAGACTTAAATACGTCGCTCAACTAGAGGATGGTAAATTAAAAGTTGGACTAGAAGAAGTTCTTCCGTCACATCCCTTCTATAATTTGGAAGGGAAAGATAATATTGTGTTATTCTATACCAATAGATATCCCGAACAGCCGCTCATTATAAAAGGTGCTGGCGCGGGAGGAGATGTAACTGCTTCTGGATTATTTTCAGATATTATACGAATGAGAACATACTAAAATGGATGTAATAAAAATATTTTCTCCGGCATCAATTGCAAATATAAATTGTGGCTTTGACGTCCTAGGCTTATCCTTAGAGGGTATGGGAGATGAAATTACCCTTCGGAAAGTTCCACAAAAAGGAATAAAAATTACCGCTATTGAAGGAGCTGACTTGCCACTTGAGACTCTTAAAAATGTCGCTGGAGTCGCCGGAATGGCTATGCTTCAAGATTTAAACCTTAATTTCGGATTCGAAATCCAAATACACAAGGGAATCCCTATTGGCAGTGGCATTGGAGGTAGTGCAGCGAGCGCGGCAGCGGTTGTTTTTGGAATTAATCAATTTTTGGAAAGACCACTTACACTGCAAGAACTAACGCACTACGGGATGAAAGGGGAAGCATTGGCTAGCGGAAGCGAACACGCAGACAATGTTGCCCCATCTGTTTTTGGCGGATTTACATTGATTACAAGTTACACCCCACTCAATATAGTTTCTCTTCCTGTACCAAAAAACCTATTTGTGACTATTATTCGTCCACATATTGAAATTAAAACAAAAGAATCACGAGCTGCACTGCCAATAAATGTCTCTTTAAAAGATGTAATCACACAAAATGGAAATTTGGCAGGATTCATCTCTAGTTTATATACCAGTGATTACCACCTTATGGCTAAGAGCTTAGTAGATGTGCTCGTTGAGCCGCATAGAAAAGACAATATACCATTGCTTGATAAAGCAAGAAAAATCGCCTTAAAAAATGGCGCGATGGCCTTTGGTATTGGAGGTTCAGGCCCGGCAATGTTCTCAATATGTAAAGGCATAGAGGTTGCAGAACAGGTGGAAGTAAGTCTCAAAGATCTTTATAAAGGTTTAAATATTCAAATCGATAGCTTTGTCTCAAAAGTCAGTAATGTCGGTAGTAAAATTATTAGTTAATGAAATATTACAGTTTACAACACAAAGCCCCGCAGGTATCTTTTCGGGAAGCGGTAATTAGAGGAATTGCTCCTGACAGGGGTTTATATTTCCCTGAAAATATTACGCCACTCTCCGATTCTTTTTTTAAAAACATTAAAAGTCTGTCGAATCAAGAAATTGCTTTTCAGGCAATTCAACAATTTGTTGGTGATGAAATTGATGAAAAATCACTTCGAGCAATCATAGCTGAAACTGTGTCCTTTGATTTTCCGATGGTAAAACTCTCTAAAAACGTAACGTCTTTGGAGCTGTTTCACGGGCCAACAATGGCTTTTAAAGATGTTGGTGCTCGATTTATGGCACTCTGTTTAGGTCACTTTGCAGAAAATTCGGAGAAAAAGCAAGATGTGACTGTTCTAGTTGCAACCAGTGGAGATACTGGAGGCGCTGTGGCGAGTGGGTTTCTGGGCGTTGAAGGAGTTAAAGTTGTTATCCTATACCCAAGTGGGAAAGTTAGTGATATCCAAGAGAAGCAACTCACAACATTGGGTCAAAACATAACTGCTCTAGAAGTAGACGGCAGTTTTGATGACTGCCAGAGCATGGTGAAGACAGCATTTTTAGACCAGGATATTATTTCAAAAAAGCAACTGACATCTGCCAATTCGATTAACGTGGCAAGATGGTTACCACAATTATTTTATTTTCTATTTGCTTATAAACAACTTGAAGATACGTCCAAGCCTTTAGTTTTTTCTGTACCCAGTGGAAATTTTGGTAATATCTGTGCGGGAATGATAGCTCACAAGTTAGGAATGCCAGTGACTCAGTTTATAGCTTCAGTTAATGGTAATGATGTGGTAACTCGTTTCATGGAAAGTGGTGAATATACCCCAAAACCTTCCGTAGCGACAATCTCGAATGCTATGGATGTAGGCGACCCAAGTAACTTTATCCGTATTAGAAAGATTTTTAAGAACGATTTTGAATCCCTTTCAAAGAAGCTGACCTCCTACTCTTTTACAGATTCAGAAACAAGGAGTGCCATAAAATCAATTTATGAAACATATAATTATATAGCAGATCCGCATGGTGCCGTGGGGTATTTAGGGCTTCAGAAGTTTCTACAGAGCAATCCTGAAATTCAAGGTGTTTTTCTAGAAACTGCCCATCCAATTAAGTTTTTGGATGTGGTTGAAGATGTTATTGCAAAAAAAATACCATTACCACCAGATATCGAATCGCTAATACTGAAAGAAAAGAAATCTATTTTGATCAAAAATTATGAGGAATTCAAGGCGTATATGATGCATAGCTAAGCCTTAATTTATACATTTGTAGGTATAAAAATTAAAGAGAATGAAAAATACTGCACTCACACATATACATGAAAATTTAGGCGCGAAATTAGTCCCTTTTGCAGGCTACCAAATGCCAGTTTCATATGAGGGCATTAATGCAGAACATGACACAGTGCGCAAGGCGGTAGGTGTTTTTGATGTTTCTCATATGGGAGAGTTTTTAATTGAAGGTCCGAATGCATTGGAACTCATTCAAAAAGTAACCAGTAATGATGCGGCAAAATTGGTTGACGGGCAAGCACAGTATAGTTGTTTTCCAAATAACAAAGGAGGTATCGTTGATGATTTAATTCTCTATCGCTTGAAAGAGGAACAATGGTTATTAGTGGTGAACGCTTCAAATATTGAAAAGGATTGGAATTGGATTAGCAGTCATAACTCTATGAATGCTAAAATGAAGAATCTTTCCGAAGAATACTCATTGCTGGCAATTCAGGGACCTAAGGCTATTGAATCAATGCAGTCATTAACTTCTGAGGACCTAAGCGCTATTAGTTTTTACACCTTCAAAGTATCAGACTTTGCAGGGATCGAGAATGTTATAATCAGTGCGACAGGTTATACCGGAAGCGGCGGATTTGAAATTTATTGCAAGAATAGTGAAGTTGAACAAGTTTGGAACAAAGTAATGGAGGCCGGTGCAGGTTTCGGCATAAAGCCAATAGGTCTTGCTGCACGTGATACGCTGCGATTGGAAATGGGATACTGTCTTTACGGAAACGATATTAATGACACGACCTCTCCTATCGAAGCAGGTTTAGGATGGATTACTAAATTCACAAAAGACTTCATCAATGCTGAAGGTCTTAAAAAAGAAAAAGAACACGGTCCTGAAAATAGGCTAATTGCTTTTGAATTAGATGAGCGCGGAATTCCGAGACAAGACTATGATATAGTGGATGGTAGCGGAAGTAAGATTGGTGTTGTAACAAGCGGAACTATGTCTCCTTCTCTCGGGAAAGGTATTGGGATGGGATATGTGAAGACTACTTTTAAGTCTCCAGGGACTCAAATATACATTCAAATCCGTAAAAATGCTGTGCCTGCGACGGTTATTAAACTTCCATTCTATAAGGGGTAATACCAATTTAACATGATTAATTATCAGGGAGTATTAGAAGAAATTCACCAAGAGTTAATGCAGATTGAAGACATTGGTGAAGTAGCTTCCTATATCCCCGAATTGGCAAACGTTGATAAAAACGGCTTCGGTATTTACCTGAATAGAATTAATAGTAAAAACTTTCATGTTGGAGATTGGCGCACCCCTTTTTCAATTCAGAGTATATCAAAAGTATTGACGCTAGCGAAGGCTATGTCACTTGTTGGAAACGATCTTTGGATTAGAACTGATGTCGAACCATCAGGGGATCCATTTAATCATCTTTCATTATTAGAATTAGAAGACGGTATTCCTCGAAATCCACTAATTAATTCAGGGGCGATTGTTATCGCAGACATATTAGTTTCAGAATTAAAAAATCCAAAAACTGACTTTTTGCAATTCGTTCGTGAACTAGCGAATGATGAAACAATTAATTATAATGAAAAGGTGGCCCTTTCAGAAAAAAACACAGGCTTTGTAAATTATGCAACAGCCAACTTATTAAAATCATATGATAACCTTATAAATGATGTTGAAACCGTTTTAGATTTTTATTTTCACCAATGCTCATTAGAAATGAATTGTGAGCAATTGTCTAACGTTTTTTATGTATTTTCTAATAGAGGACGATGCATGAGGGATGTTGCTCACCTCTCCATAAGTCAGGTGAAAAGAATAAATGCCATAATGCTTACCTGCGGTTTTTATGATGAGGCCGGAGAATTTGCATTTAAAGTAGGACTTCCAGGTAAAAGTGGTGTTGGCGGTGGAATCGTTGCTGTATTACCAAATAACTACATATTAACAACTTGGGCGCCAGGATTAAATATAAAAGGAAATTCATATAGAGGAATGCGAGCTTTGGAAAAATTCACAACAATGACAGGGGAATCTATTTTTTAATTGTGATAATAGCTAAAAAAGATATATTGAAGGAACCTTTAAAGAATAGAATATTAATTTTAGGAGCTAGTGGCTTTATTGGTCGCAGTATTTATTTAGAGTTGCAATCGTATTTTGATGTCTACGGAACCTACTCTACAAATGATGAGGAATATGCGAAAAATCAAGCTTATTTTAAGTATTGCTTGGAAGAAGATAACCTAAATAATATTCTTCAAAAGGTTAAACCAGTAATAATTATTTCTACACTGAGAGGTGATTATGAGCTGCAATTGGAGGCTCATAGGCAATTATGTGATTATGTAAACGAGAATCACTATGCTCGAATTGTATATTTATCATCAGTGAATGTTTTTGACGGAAAATTTAAGCTTCCCTCCTACGAAAATGATAAACCACTAGCAGAGAGCGACTACGGAAAGTTTAAAATTTCTATAGAGCGAATGTTACTAAAAAAGATACCCGCTCAAACAGTTATTTTACGATTGCCTATAGTTTTAGGAATTCACTCTCCACGAATACTTCAATTAAGACAAGCCATAAAGCATAAAGCTGCGTTTGAGGTATATCCCAATTTATCAATAAGTATAACTACTTCTGATAAAGTTGCGCAGCAAATTCACTATATTATTAGTAAAGAATTAGATGGAATTTATCACCTTTCTAGTAATGACATGGTTCATCATGAAGATTTATTTAGAGAGATCACTTCAAAAATGGGAGATAAAACACCTATCTTTAAAAGTGTCTTTAGGAGAAATGAGGATGAATATTTAGCAATACTTCCGAAGAAAAAACAACTGCCAAAAAATTATAGAACAAGCGTTGCCGAGGTTGTTGAAGACAGCACGCTAAGTGAAGAAATAATTACTTTTAAAAATTAAAATTATGAGAGCATTAACCGAATTTGAAGTACAAGCAAGAATGTCAACAGTAGAGGGTTGGGAATTTGCTGAGAACGCAATCCACACATCTTTAGAGTTCGATAATTTCAAAGATGCCTTTTCAGTAATGACGCGTATTGCCTTTGAAGCTGAAAAGATGAATCATCACCCAGACTGGTCCAATGTCTATAAGACTTTAAAGATTTCTTTATCGACACATGATGCCGGAGGAGTAACTGAAAAAGATTTTGAATTGGCTAAGATAATTGACGCTTTAGTGAGTTAAACTTTGAGGGGAGATGTATTTTTATATTTTTGTTGAATAGATTAAAACTTAATAACAATGGGAAGAGCTTTCGAATTTAGAAAAGCAAGAAAAATGAAGCGTTGGTCTGCGATGTCCAAAGCTTTTACACGTATTGGGAAGGACATCGTGATGGCAGTAAAAGAAGGGGGTCCCGACCCTGATTCAAATTCACGTCTACGTGCAGTAATTCAGAATGCGAAGGCAGTGAATATGCCTAAGGACAATGTAGAACGTGCTATTAAAAAAGCCAGTGATAAAAGTTTAGGTGATTACAAAGAAATTTTGTTTGAAGGCTATGCTCAGCATGGAATAGCAGTCTTAATTGAAACCGCAACCGATAATAATACACGAACAGTTGCAAATGTGCGTATGTGTTTCAATAAAACCGATGGTAGTATGGGAACTTCAGGATCTGTAGTATTTATGTTCGATCATACGTGTAACTTTAGAGTGCACGGTGAAGGGTTGGATTTAGAGGAACTGGAACTAGAGTTAATTGACCACGGAATCGAAGAAATTTTCGAAGATGACGATGGTGTTTTAATATATGCACCTTTTGAGAGCTTTGGAAATATTCAGTCCTATTTAGAAAGCGCTAATATCGAGATATTATCATCTGGTTTTGAGCGTATTCCTCAAATAACCACTAAGCTTTCAGAAGAACAGTCTGCCGATGTTGAGAAACTGTTAGACAGATTGGATGATGATGATGATGTGCAGAATGTTTATCATACGATGGAAGAATCATAATCTACTTCTATATATCTACAGGAAGTGTGCTAATTTTTAATAAAAGCTCATTCTTTACAGGAATGAGCTTTTATTTTTTTAAGAAAACTCAGGAATCTTCCCAATCTTACCTTTAAAAAACTTGTGAAGTTCTAACTTGTCCTTTTCGAAATTTCCGGTTGGATAGAATTCTTTACCAATACAAATGGTCTTAGAGGGATAGTCCAGGGATACAGGAATAATAGGGACTTTGGCGCTTAACGCAATATAATAATAACCTGTTTTCCATTTATCAACCTTCTTCCGGGTTCCTTCTGGGGCAATGGCAAGTCGGAATTCATCCAGACTTTCAAAAACTTTCGTAATATCTTCTACTTTATTTTCAGACTTAGTACGCGCGAGAGGCTCTCCCCCCATCCATCTAAAATACCAACCAACGGGCCAACTAAACAATGCCTTTTTACCAACAAAATTAATTTGTGTTTTTAGGATTCGCCTTGTAAATGAACAAATTATAAAGTCATAATTTGCAGTGTGAGGGGCAACCATGACAACCGATTTCTTTATCGATCTATCAAAAGCACCTTCAATCTTCCAACCTAAGAGTTTATGAAAAATATATTTTGTAATGTACATAAGTTGGGGATAGTGGAAAATTACATTTTTTGGTATAAAGCTCTTAACCTATCTCTAGTCATAATAGCTTCCCAATCGTCTCCAAGTGCGTTTTCCCATAGCGGAACAAGGCTCAACGCAATGTCAATCATTAAATCAATTTGCTCAGGATCGAGATCTTTACAGAGTTCTTTTGGTATTTTCACCCCGTGCTCTTTCACCATTTTCTTAAAAAGAACAACGTCTTTAGGGTAAAACTCTTCTAAATGATCAAAAACAATACAATTACCAATGCCGTGCTTGGTTCCTAATACATATGAAAGTCCGTAACTCATTGCGTGGGCAACTCCTACTTGAGAATAGGCTATACTCATACCTCCGTGCCAAGACGCCATCATCAGTTTGCCTCTTGAGTCCTCATCTGCCAAATCATTTTCAACAAAAATCTCCATACAAAGATCGTATGCTTTTTCGCCGTAACTCTGACTGAAGGCATTTAAAAAAGTTCCGTTTAAGGATTCTACACAGTGAATAAAACAATCCATCCCCGTATAAAACCATTGATTTTTAGGGACGCCTATTGTTAGGTCAGGATCTAAAATTACCTGATCAAAAGTGGTAAAATCACTATTAATTCCTAATTTTTTGACGGGACCAGTTAAAACGGTCGTTCTTGAAACTTCTGCTCCAGTACCTGAAATAGTTGGAACTCCAACATGATATACAGCCTTGTTTTTAACCAAATCCCAACCTTGGTAATCTGCCGCACTACCTTTATTCGTAACCATAATAGCAACGGCTTTTGCTAAATCTAAAATAGTGCCACCACCAATTCCAATAATCCCTGAAGGCTTATATGTAAATTCTGACTTAATGTCTTTTACAACCTGGTCTACTTGTGTCGTTTTTGGCTCTTCATCTGAAGAAACAAACAACAACTTATCATTAAACCTTGGATTAATGCGATTTATCAGCTCCTGATCATTTTTAAAAACCTCGTCTACAAGAAAGATGAAAGGAGCTTTATCTTTTCTCTGCGGCGCCAAAATAGACGTGAGTTGGTCAAAAGAACCATTTCCAAATACTACTTTTGGTACCATTGGGAAGTTTCGGTATTTATTGTTAACCGTAACTTTGCTTTGCTCCTTTAAGATCTTGTTAGCCCGAATTAAATCTTCAGGTGTATCTATTTCAATTCCTTGTGTATTTGAAATCGCCATTTTTATATTTTTACCGTATTCTAAATACCGGATACATTCAATTTTTTCAACTGCTTCGAGAGATCTCATTGGCAAACGATAAAAATCGAGTATTGCCTGTTTTCTAAATGCATAGATTCCTTTATGCTTATAATATTTCATAGAAGCATTTTTGTCACGTGGATATGGGACTGGTGAACGCGAAAAGTACAATGCGAAGTTTTCTTTGTCAACAATTACTTTTACACAATTAGGATCACTAATTTCTTTCCAATCGTGTATTTCTGTCATTAAAGAAGCTAGATCTATTTTATAAGCATCCGGTCCATTAAAAACACTAAGCACTTGTTCTAAGCCTTCTTTACTTGTAAATGGCTCATCTCCTTGAACATTGACAACAATATCCACATCCATGTTTTCAACAGCTTCAGCAATTCTATCGCTTCCGCAGTCATGTTCCTTAGTACTCATAATAGCCTTCCCCCCATTCAATTCAATTTCTTTAAAAATCACTCCGCTATCAGTAACAACATATACTTCATCAAATAAGTTTGTCGCTTTAGCCGCCTCATAAGTTCGAACGATTACTGGCTTACCACCTAAATCTTGCATTAATTTTCCTGGAAATCTGGTTGCCCCATATCGCGCGGGAATCATTGCTATTATCTTCATATAATAAATTAGAAGTTACTTACTAGATGTAAAAACTTGGATTAGGTTGCTTGTTTACAGCAGATTTAAATTACACCAAATTGCAAAAATTGTACTTTAATTTAAGACTGCCAAAAATAAGAAGATTATATGCTAGGAGATCTATTTTTACGAAGGTTTTTATAAAACCTGTAAATACCAAAAAATAAGACTAAAACTATTATAAATCCCATAGGTGCTATTAGAATAGATAGTAACGACATCACCATAGATGCTGCAGTCTTCACAGTTGAGATAATAGGGCTCGCCAACTCACCAGTAGTGGCATTAGATCTAAGACGTAGTGCAGATGCATTACCCTTAATAGCAACTGCGGTACCGCCACCAGCAATAATAGCTAGTACCCAAGTAACGATCGGATTCATATCACCAACTGTTGCCAAAATAATTGTTGTCCCTGCTAATGCCGCTAAGGGCAGGGAAATTGAATCTAGTAAATTATCAAACGAAGGAATATAATATCCGAAAATTTCTACCAGGGTAGCAACACCAAGAGTAACAACTGCTGCAAGACTGCCAACCCATGTCAAACTTTCATTTAGCGGAATATAATTATAATGACCGGCCAAACTGAGCACCAAAAGTGGCAGAAAGACTCTAAAACCAGACGCCGCTGCTAGACCTATACCAAGAAATACGCTAAAAATGATCTCTACTGAATCCATCTTTACGAATCTACAAAAAAGTCATTCTTAAATCCTATAAGATATAATCTTTCCTTTGCACGGGTTATAGCAGTATAAAGCCATCTGAGATAATCTTTATCTATCCCATTTGGCAAATAAGGCTGTTCTACAAATACAGTGTTCCATTGTCCGCCTTGTGATTTATGACAGGTAATTGCATATGAAAATTTAACCTGCAATGCATTGAAATATTTATTTGATTTTACCGCCAGAAATTTTTTATACTTCGATTTTTCTGAAGCATAATCCAGCTGTACCTCTTGATATAGTCTATTTGAATCCTCATATGGCAAAGATGGTGTTTCCGAAGTTAACGCATCTAAGAGTAAAACGGTCTCAAATGGTTTCATTTTTGGATAATCCACCATTTGCACAATTACTTCCGCGAATTTAAAACCATAAAGTTCTTTTAATCCAACAATTTCTAAAACTTGAATTATATCACCATTTGCAATAAACCCTGCTTCACTTTCAGTCTTTACCCAAAAGTAATTATTCTTCACCACCATCAAGTGATCACCTGCAGAGAGTTCTTCTTCCTGAAAAAGAATCCGGTTCCGAATACTTTGATTATAGAGGTTTGCTCTCTTATTGGAACGAACGATTACAACCGTTTCTTGATTTCCCGACTCATTATAACTATCACTGATCGCATCCATTATTTCTTGACCATCTAAAGGACGAATAACATCGGAATGGCCCATTTCCGTTAGCTTGAAATCTTCATAGAAACCGTCTGCCAAGCGCTCTCTTAGTCTTGTTGCATTTACCAAAATTCCGCTATCTCTTTGTTGCCGAACCACATCATCAAGTTCCAGTTCAATGACAATCATATTAAATTGAGTCTCCAAAGTTCTTCTTTCTAAAGCTGGGCTGATATCAAGTTTCACTGGCGGTAATTGCGCGGTATCACCAATTAGTAATAATTTACAGTTATAACCACTATAGACATATTGTACAAGATCGTCTAAAAGAGACCCATTCTCAAATAATTTAGAATCTTGAATTATATCTGGGATCATTGAAGCTTCATCTACTATAAAAATCACATTGCGATGCTTATTAGCTTGAAGCGTAAATGACACACCACCACCCTTTTCACTTTTAGGATAGTAAATTTTTTTATGAATTGTAAATGCTTCCTTCTTAGAGTATAGACTCATTACTTTTGCTGCACGACCCGTAGGAGCAAGTAATACGGCCGATCTTTTAGCCTTCCATAGATTCTTGACAAGGGTTCCTATAGTAGTGGTCTTACCAGTTCCAGCATATCCCTTTAGCAAGAATACTTCATTTTTCACCTCACTTAGCACAAACTTCGCGAGTAATTGCAGCGCAATATCTTGTTTGGTAGTTGTATTGTAAGGAAAGTCCGATTTAAGAAGACTGTAAAATTGTGAAACATCCATGAGTATATGCTAACTATGAGAGTTTAAAGATAGCTAGCTTTTTTTCAGAATATACTTTTACGAACAAAAAAAAATTGTAGATTTGTGAATAACCTATTAGTATTCAAAACTCTTAAATTATCATAACATGAAATTAGTACTTCAATTACTACTCTGGCTTGTAATTATCTTTCTTGGGTGGAAACTTTACAATTCCGTTAACGGGCCCGTTGAATTCAACAAGGAAAAAGAAGTACGGTATACTAAGGTAATTAAAAACCTTAAAGATATTAAAGCAGCTGAAATGGCCTTTAATGAAATTACAGGAAAGTTCTCTGGAAACTTTGATAGTTTGGTTCGTTTTATCGACACTGCGCAGTTTGCGAATGTGGAAAGAAGAGATACGAGTTATGCCGATGTTGCTAAAAATAAAGCTTTTGGTATTGATGAAGGATATTTTATCGAGGATATTGTTTTAGACACCTTAGGCTTTACCCCTGTTAGAGATGCCATCTTTAATAGTACTGATCGTTATAAAACTATGATGAACATACCTATTGATGGTATAGATGCTAAATTTGAATTACAAGCTGGAAAACTAGAAAAAAGCGGAGCTATTTATTCAGTTTTTGAAGCAAAAATTTCAAAGGATGTTATTTTACAAGGTCTAGATGCAGATTTAATTGTTCAAGAAAAACAGGTTGTTTCTGTTGAAGGAGTTAATGGTCCATCAATTAAGGTTGGTTCTATGACTGAAGTAAATACTAGTGGTAACTGGCCAAAACTATATGACACAGCAAAAGAGCAGTAACATTTCGAAAAACATACATAATAGATTGTCCGTTCAAGTTTCATTGACCGGACTTTCTTTTTTAGTAAAAGGCTTAGATACTGAAGAAATATTATATTTTACGGAAAAAAATGTTGGTAGTAGTGCAACTGCGGAAGAGTTATTGCTTGAGATAGATACTATTATTACTGAAAACGATATACTTCAGTTAAAATTCGATGAAGTAATCATCCTTTATTCCAATAATGTATATACTACAGTTCCATCTTCTTTATTTGATGAAACAAAAGCAAGTGAATATCTTAAATTTAATTCAAAGATCCTTTCAAATGACTTTATTGCCTTCGATCAAATCGAAAGTAATAACATGGTCGTAGTTTATATTCCATATGTAAATATCAATAATTACTTTTTTGAAAGATTTGGCTCATTTCAGTATTACCACGCTGTTTCAGTTTTTTTGAAAGACGTTTTGCACTCAGCGAAACATAGCCTTGGTCCAAAAATGTACCTTAATGTCCAAGAAGAACAATTGGATGTCATTATTCTTGAACAAGGTAAGCTCGTACTTTGCAATAGCTTTCTTTTTAAAACTTCGGAAGACTTTATTTACTACGTTCTATTTTGTCTGGAACAGCTAAGATTAAATCCAGATACTATTCCTGTAATTCTTAGCGGTACTATAGAGAAAGAAGACTCGAATTATGAAATCCTTTATACGTATATCCGCAATATTTTATTTATTGAGGATACGTCTAATCCCTCCATTCAATCAACTACGGAAGTTTACCATAACAACTATCTGCTTAAAAATGTTCACTAATGCGTATAATTTCAGGTCAATATAAAGGGAAACGTCTTACTGCTCCCAAGTCCTTGCCCGTAAGACCAACTACAGATTTTGCAAAGGAAGCACTATTCAACATTCTGAATCACAGAATAGACTTTGATAATGTAAATATGCTCGATTTATTTGCCGGAACTGGTAATATAAGCTACGAATTTGCATCACGAGGAGCTAAAGAAATCACATCTGTGGACGCCGATTTTGGTTGCGTAAAATTTATTAGTAAGACTGCAGACGAACTATCATTTCCAATAAGAGCAATCAAGTCTGATGTTTATAAATATCTAGCTTCTGCTGGCGGAGCCTTTGATGTAGTTTTCGCAGATCCACCTTATGCTTTTACTATAGAGCAAATGGATTCACTTGTAGAAAGCTTATTTGCAAATAATTGGATTAACGAAGATGGTATGGTCATTATAGAGCACACCAAACATATCGATCTATCCTCAATTATCAATTTCAGTGAAGCCAGAAAATATGGCGGCTCTGTTTTTAGTTTCTTTCAAAAAGAAAACTAGTATAGTACTTTAATCCCTATCAAAAGTGGAATTAAAAAAAAGCAGGCCTATAAGCCGGATTCTGTCCCCAAAATAAATTCGGGACCTTATCATTTATCTAGCCCTAACATTACTATTAGAGTCTATCTGTCTACCCTCCTGCATCGGGCGGGAACCCTCAAGCACAGGTTTACGTGACATTTCACCGCATAGAGTTTACCTGGTTTCACTACAGCATTATCTGTACATTCTTTCTGTTGCACTGGTCCTAATCCCGATATAAAACCGGGGTGACGGCCGTTAGCCGCTATGCATCCCTATGGTGTCCGGACTTTCCTCCCTTCTCAAATAATCAAGAACGACGATAAGGCGGCCTGCTCGTGCAAAAGTAACCAATGTTAATAAATACACTAAAATAGCGAGTACTATTTTTTCAAAACTAGCTGTACATCTTTATATTTGTTTTCACTCCTATGGAACACTTTATAGTATCAGCCCTTAAGTACAGACCAACCACATTTAAAGACGTGGTGGGACAACAGTCTATTACAAACACTTTGCAAAATGCAATTAAGCACGATCATTTAGCTCAGGCATTGTTGTTCACAGGACCGCGTGGAGTAGGTAAAACAACTTGTGCACGTATTCTAGCAAAACAAATCAATCAGGATGGAACCCAAAAATTAGATGAAGATTTTGCTTTCAATATTTTTGAATTGGATGCCGCTTCAAATAATTCTGTGGACGATATAAGGAATTTGATTGATCAAGTTAGAATTCCCCCACAAGTTGGGAATTACAAAGTATATATCATTGATGAGGTCCATATGTTGTCGCCATCAGCTTTTAATGCATTCCTAAAAACACTTGAAGAGCCACCAAAGCACGCAATTTTCATATTAGCTACAACTGAGAAGCATAAGATTATTCCCACCATACTCTCGCGATGTCAGATTTTTGATTTCAAACGAATTACTGTCAATGACATTAAAGGTCATCTAGCTCAAATTGCAGAAGTTCAGGGAGTAGTTGCAGAAGATGATGCACTTCATGTAATCGCTCAAAAGGCGGATGGGGCCCTACGAGATGCTCTTTCTATTTTTGATCGAGTGGTAAGTTTTTCTGGGAAAACCCTAAGTCGAGAAGCTGTAACTGAAAACCTAAATGTACTAGATTACACCTACTATTTTGACATCACCGATTTACTGATTCAAAACAGTATTCCGAAAGTTTTGGTTGCATACAATACCATCCTCGCAAAAGGATTTGATGGACACCATTTTATAATGGGTTTAGCATCGCATTTTAGAGACTTATTGGTTTGCAAGAATGAAGAAACCATTGCTTTATTAGAAGTAGGTGAACAGGTTAAATCTATGTATTTTGAGCAATCTCATAAAACAGAGAATTCCTTTTTAATCGAAGGGATTGAACTTGCCAATAGTTGCGATTTAAAATACAAAACCAGCCGTAATCAAAGGTTATTAGTTGAATTATGCCTATTACAATTAGCCTCACTCACAGCTAAGGTTGAAAAAAAAAATCTAGTCGATACCTAATACCTCCCTCTCATTTTGCTGAATCGAAAGATAAATTAGGTGACTCCTCCGCTACAGATTCTGAAGAAAATCATAAGGCAAAAACTATGGAGCCGATATCAACTCCGGTGAAAATAGATGTTGTGATGGAGCCTTCAGATAAGTTTGAAATTCCTTCAAAAAATAAAATTGAAGTGTCTGAAAATTCAGAGCTTGAAAACCCTCCCGAAAAAATTGATAAAAAGATAATTGAACCTCCTCAAATACTTGCCGAGAGAAACGCAAAAAAAGTATCTGCTTTATCCTTAAGGAGTATTCAGAAAAAACATGAAATGAAGCAAGAACTGGTTGATAAAAAGCCAGATGCTAAAAATTTACCTTATAAAGACTTTACTGAAGATGGAATGCTTGCTGCCTGGAAGTCTTACAGCGCTATCATTGAGGAAGAAGGGAAATATAATTTACATTCACATCTTTCCATGGGTGTGCCTAAATTAGAAGGATCTATAATTCATTTAGAATTCCCTAATAACACTATAAAACTCGAAGTTGAACGCTCTAAATATGAACTTTTAGAATATTTAAAAGAGAAACTTCAAAATTACAGCATCAGCATATCTATTGAAGTGAATGAAACTTCAGCCAAAAGGTACGCCTATACGGATAGAGAAAAGTTTGAAAAGCTAAAAGAAGTAAATCCGTTAATTGACAAGCTTAGAACAGAGTTTGATTTAGAGGTGTAGTTTTTTGTTGATTTGTTGAATAGAGCGTTTTTACAAATTTAATTACATTTAAACCTATAAACGACTTCACGATTATACAGTTGAACTAATAAACAAAACAGGAAAATTTAGATTTGGGTCCAAAAGAAAAAATATGCTAGGTTTAAAATTGCCAACCGACCCGCGCTGGGTCAATATTGTTGAATTAAATATTGAAGATATCTTAACAGATCACGCGTACTGTGAGCAAAAGGCAGCCTCGACTGCAATTTCTTTGATTGTAAGTTTCCCGGAATATACAGATCTGGTACAAGAAATGACTTCCTTGGTTAAAGAGGAAATTAGTCACTTTAAAATGGTTCACGATAAAATTATTGAAAGAGGCTGGACGATGGGTCGTGATCGCAAAGACAAATATGTACTTCAGATTATAAAGTTTTTTCCAAAAGGAGGAAGTCGGGTAACTCAATTAGTGCACCGTTTGCTGTATGCAGCTTTAATTGAAGCTAGAAGTTGTGAGCGTTTCAGACTGCTAAGTGGGGAGTTAAAAGAGCAGGAGTTAAGGGAATTCTACCATAACCTCATGGTAAGTGAAGCGAATCACTATACGATGTTTCTAGCTTTTGCACGAAAGTATGGCGATAGAAAAGTAGTCGATGAAAAATGGCAAGAGCTACTTACTTTTGAAGCTGAAGTAATGAAAGGCTTGGGGAATAAAGAAACAATTCATGGATAGATTCCAAAACTGAATCTCAATAAACTGATTTAGTCCACAGCCATTTCTTCGGCAATTTTTTCGTTATACAGGCTTTTGATAATACCGTCTGAAAGTCCAATTTTAGGAACATACATGTTTTTTGCCCGACTCCATTTCATAGCTGATAAATAAATACGAGTAGCAGATTCGATGACATCGGCACGGTCGGGGTTCATGTCTAGTTCTATAATTCGTTCATCATTAGAATATGATTTGACTAATTCGTAAAAAGAAACTAAATAAAAATAGCTCAATGGTAATCCCATTTTCTTACCACTATGTTTAAAAATACTATTAATATTACCTCCTGAACCAATCACATCTATTTTTTTAAAAGCCTTGGTTTGTTTTCTAATCCAATCTTGCATTTCATCCCACATTTCGTCCTGGACTCTACCGTTGAGAAGTCTAACTGTTCCAATAGCAAAGGAATGAGAAGCAATTTTCTCGCCATTTTCAAATATGCTCAGTTCTGTACTTCCTCCTCCTACATCAACAAAGAGAAAAACTCGGTCATTTTGGATAAGTGATTTTAAATCGGTAGAGGCTATAATCGTAGCTTCAGCTTCACCATCAATAATATTAATCTTAATACCTGTTTTCTCCTCAATAATATCTACCACCTCTCCGCTATTAGAGGCCTCTCGCATCGCTGAAGTAGCACAGGCTTTATAACGAGTTATGTTATGCGTATTCATCAAGAGACGAAATGCATTCATTGCATCTATCAATCTGGAGGCGTTTCTTAAAGATATATTTCCATCGAGAAACACATCCTCCCCTAAACGAATAGGCACTCTCACAAGCGATGTTTTCTTAAAAAGAGTTGGTCTATCTTTTTGCTCAATAACAGTTGAAACTAAGAGTCGTATTGCATTTGACCCTATATCAATTGCACCATATTTTTCAATCTTCAACAAATTAATTGTTTTTAAGTTTATCTAAATAATATTCATACATCGCGAACTGAGAACGAACCAAAGGTTCTCCATTTTTTCTATAAGCATTGTCATTGGTCATGGAAATCTCTCTTGCTTTTACATTGTCATTCCAACCTATTTCGAACATCTCCAATATTTGCTCTTTTATATCGAGGTCATATATTGGACAACTTATTTCAACTCTGTTGTCTAAATTCCTTCCCATAAAATCCGCCGAAGATATATATATCTTATTATTTCCGTTATTTTCAAAAATAAACAATCTTGGATGTTCCAAAAATTTCCCAATGATACTAATTACTTCAATGTTTTCACTCATTCCCTTAACTCCAGGAATCAAGCAACAAAGTCCTCGAACAATTAACTTAATCTCAACACCTGCCCTACTTGCATCATAAAGCTTATCAATCATTCTATGATCGGACAGGCTATTTAACTTCAGTTTAATCCCACTTGGGAGACCCGATAGCTTGTTTTGTATTTCAGTTTCAATCATTGCGTATAAAGCATTCCTAGTATAATGAGGAGAAACAATTAAATGATTGTACTTTTTGACTTCATAATTAACTTCGAAAAAATCAAATACCTTATTTATTTCTTTGCAAATCTTAGAATTAGAAGTGAATAGAGAATAGTCTGTATATATCTTAGCCGTTGATTCATTAAAATTCCCTGTACTCACGATGGCATATCGCTTTAATTTTTTGTTTTCTAATCTCTCAACCAAGCAAGTTTTGCAGTGAATCTTTAAGCCAGCAACACCGAAAATCAATTTGACTCCTTCGCTTTGCATCTGCTCTGCATATCTAATATTAGCTTCCTCATCAAAGCGAGCTCTAAGTTCTATTTGAACCGTAACGTCCTTTCCATTTTTTGCAGCATTTATAAGAGAACTTGAGATATGAGATACCCGTGCCAATCTGTAAATTGTAATTTTTATGGTTTTAACCTTAGGATCTAAAGCTGCCTCTCTTAAAAATTTAATTATATATGAGAATGTTTGATATGGTGCATGAAGTAAATAATCTTTTTTAGCAATTTTGTCTAATAAACTGCCTTCTAGGCTTAATCCTGCAATAGGAACCGGTGTCTTAGACTCATACTGTAAATCATATCGCCCTAAGCTAGGGAAACCCATATAATCCCTTCGATTGTGATAACGTCCACCTGGATTAATACTATCTGTATTATTAATTCCCATTTTATCTAACAAAAACTGAAGGGTCTTACTATCAATTGATTTGTCATAAACAAATCGTACTGGATCTCCTTTACTTCTCTCCTTAACACTCTTAGAAATTTTGTCAATAAAACTTCTACTTAAATCACTATCAATATCCAATTCGGCATCACGACTAATTTTAATCATATGTGCAGAAATACTCTCATACTTAAAAATATTAAAGAGGTTATGCAGACAATATCTAATTAAGTCATCCAAAATAATAAGATATTGCTTATCCCCTTCCTCCGGTAACACCACGAAACGCTCAACTGATCTGGGAATTTCGATAAGAGCATAATTATATTTGGTGTCAAAAGATTCATCCTCCTTTGACATTACCATCTTTACAGCAAGATATGCAGCTGTATCTTTTAAACTTGGGAATTTATCAAGTTCTCCAATCATAATTGTCACCAGTGCAGGACTAACCTTACTAATGAAGTAGTCTGAAATAAACTCACTTTGCGATGGAGTGACTTCAGTTTCGTCAATGATAAAGATATTCTCTTTTTCCAGTTGTTTATTAATCTCTTCTAATATCCTCAGACTGGTCCTTTGCTGGTTTATAACAGTCTGAGTGATTTCTTCCATCAATTCTTTTGCCGAATAGCCCCCAAGAAAACTTCTTCCTCCTTTCCCTGCATCGTCGATTCGTTTTAAAGTAGCATACCTAACTTTAAAAAATTCGTCCAAATTATTTGAAAATATTCCAATAAAACGCAATCTTTCAATAAGCGGAACAGATATATCATCAGCCTCTTGGAGTACGCGAGCATTAAATTGTAACCAACTCAATTCTCGGTTTCTATATTTATTTTTAATGTCCTTATGTTTAATTGTCTCTTCTGTCATTATTTTAAATCTCTCGGGAAAATGACCATTTTAGTCACTCCTGCCTTAATTTTATCCCAACTATTAGTATCGAACTCTATCATTAAAAATCCGCAGGTCGGCACATTGTCAAAGTGTTTGTCACCGAGCATATTAGCAATTGATGTAAATGCGTGGTTATGACCAACAATCATCACAGAATCCAGAGAATTATCTAAGTCCTTAATAACCCTCATAACATTTTGACCTCCAAAATCATATAAATCATGATTGGTTGTGAAATTTGCATCGCTAACTTTTAAGGCTTCTTTAAAATACTGCGCTGTAGAAAGGGCTCGATTGGCATCACTACTTATAATTTTCTCTGGTGGGACGATATCTTCTTTTACTGCGCTTGAAACAAGCTCACAATCTTTCCTTCCTCTTCCCTTTAAAGGTCGTTGATGATCAATAACGTCATGCTCCCAAGAGGATTTAGCATGCCTTACCATATAAAGTGTTTTCATAATTCTAAATTTCGAATAATGACCGACAATCGTAGGGTCTTACTTTTAATTAATTTTATATATACCATATTAACCAGTGTAAATAATATTACCACGCAACCAATAAGTCACACTTCGGTTTTTATCATGGGGCCAATCTCTCTATTATCCAATCATATTCCTGCAACTTATATCGAATTCTATCGTGCAAACGATTAGGCCTCCCCTGCCAAAACTCGAAAGATATAGGTGTAACTAAATATCCACCCCAATTCGCAGGTTTCGGAATATCTTTATTTTTGTATTCCACTTCTAGTTCCTTCAATTGCTTCTCCAAAATACCTCTATTTTTTATAACCGAGCTCTGGTCGGACACTAAGGCTCCAATTTGACTTCCTTTTGGACGAGATTGAAAATAGTTTGAGGAATCAACTTTAGATGTTTTTTCAGCAGTTCCTTTAATAATAAT
>JBLHIC010000008.1:0-55790 GCA_047614245.1 Flavobacteriaceae bacterium | reverse complement strand
CAATTGCAGATGGACATGGCCGCTTAATGAGTACTTCTGCTATGGATGCCCTAGGAAATATTGGATTGGCTTACACTACCGCAAGTGAGAATTTAGCGGTTTCATTGCGATATACCGGACGTTTTGAAGGAGATGCTTTAGGAATGATGACGGTAGCTGAAACTACGATTATTGATGGTCCTGGAGTAAGAACAAACGGTAATAGATATGGTGATTATTCTCATATGACCATGGATCCTAATAATTTTACTTTTTGGTATACAGGGGATTACTTTTCTTCTAATAATCAATGGAGAACTCAAATAGCTTCTTTTTCTTTGAGTGGCGGTTTTATAGCCGATGTAGGTGCAAGTAATATTATTCAACCAAGCAATGGTCTTTTAACAAATGCTGAATCTGTTGAGGTTACTATTAGAAACTTCGGAACGGATTCGCAAACAAATATTCCATTGGAACTAAGAGTGGATGGAAATTTAATAGCTACTGAAACTTATACTGGGACAGTTAATGCTAACGATACAGACACCTTCACTTTTGCGCAAACTATTGATTTGTCGAATTCAGGACAAACTTATGCAATAGAAGTAGCCACTGATTTGACGGGGGATGAATTTGCAGGTAATAATAGCTCTAGTAAGAACGTTACACATTTGCTAACTGATGATGTAGGTGCGCTTGCCATAACGGCACCTGAAAGTGGTTCTGGCCTTGGCTTAGCAACGGTTTCAGTAAATATTAGAAACTTCGGAGCATCTCCGCAATCAGGATTTGATGTTCAATATACAATAGGCGGAGGGATTCCAGTTGTTGAATCGTTCACTGGAACTATAAACTCTGAAGAAGAAATTGAATTTGATTTTGCGACTCAAGGAGATTTTAGCGCACTTGGATCTTACACTGTTGTTGCTTCCACGTCGCTAGTGGGTGATCAGGAAGCTTCTAATGATGAGGTAACTGCTGTTATTGAAAATGTTCTTTGTCAGCCTGTAATGGACTGTTCATTTGGTGACGGATTTCAGTTAGTTCAAATAGCTGAAATAAATAATGTTTCTGCATGTGAAGGTTATGCAGATTTTACCAGTCAGATTGCGAATCTTGATCAGGATAGTACAAACAGTATTACTTTTACAACTGGTTACGGAGATCAAAATGTACAAGTTTGGATAGATTTTAATGATGACTCTAATTTCACTAATGATGAAATAGTTGTTCCAAATTTTGTGATGGCTCCCGGGTCTGCTGGCGGCACTTACACAGAGACAGTTGATCTAGTTATTCCAGCTGGAGCTGCATTAGGAGAACACCGCATGAGAGCAAAAAGTAATTGGCAAGCACCAGTGTCGAATGATCCTTGTGATGAATCTCAATATGGTGAAACTGAAGATTACACAGCAAGTATTGGTGTTTTAGGAATTAATGATAATGCTATTTCTAATTCAGAACTTATTGTTATAACGTTGCCAAACAATCAATTTGAAGTTTCATTAGTAACTGAGTTTGATGGGGGTGTTTATATGGGAGTTTATAATATTTTAGGACAAGAAGTTGGATTTAATAAAAAAGTTCCTCAAATAGATGGTGCTTTTAGATTGAATTTAGATATGTCTAAGATGGCAAGTGGTGTTTATCTTATACGTATTGGTGGTCAAACTACCACTACCGCAAAAACAGCAAGAATCATTGTGAAATAATTTATTAACTAGATAGTTTTTTAAAGAGCGGGCAATACCCGCTCTTTTTTATGCTTTATAATTAAACGTTTGAGTCCCCCGGAGCTCTGACTTCGGCGTGGTGAACAGAATCAAGACTCTTAGAAGAAAGTGACTTCTCGATACTAAATTTAAATTTACTGGCGTAATTTGAATTTCACTCGAAGTGACCATGCTCGATTTGAGTATTGAGAAAAAACAATAATCCAACAATCCAGTTAATCCGTAATCTAATTATCCAGTAATCTAATTATCGAGTAATCCAACAATCCAAAACTCAAAACCAAGATCCATGATAAAAAAGTCTTGCTTCTTACAGCATCGGCATGCCTCCATAGCTTTAGCGGCGGGGCAGAGCGGTCTGATCTCTAATGCCTCGATTGCCCTGACTCAACTTAGTTCACTAGTAGTTACTATTTTTCTTCTTCTTCTTTCTTCTGAAGTAGTGCTAAATAAAATCCATCGAAACCTGAGGTGCTTGGAAGTATCTTTTGATCCTTCGTCAAAGTAAAATCCTGTCCAGCTTCTCGTTTTAAGAATGCCTTGACTTGCTTTTCATTTTCTGAAGGTAAAATTGAACAAGTAGCATAGACCATTTGCCCTCCTGGTTTTACCATTCTCGAGTAGGAGTCTAATATTTCAACTTGCGTAGCTTTGATTTTATCTAGGAATTCTGGTTCCAATTTCCACTTTGCATCTGGGTTACGCCTTAAAACGCCAAGACCTGAACAAGGTGCGTCTATCAACAATTTATCCGCTTTACCTAATAATTTTTTAATTGCCTTGCTAGAATCGATCACCCTTGTTTCAATATTGTGAATTCCATTTCTTCGAGCTCTTCTTTTTAGCTCGGTCAATTTATTTTCATAAATATCCATGGAGACAACCTGACCTTTATTTTCCATTAATGAGGCGATATGGAGGCTTTTACCACCAGCGCCAGCGCAGACATCAATAACTCGCATTCCTGGCTTAGGATCCAAAAGTTGAGCCACTTTCTGAGAGGAAGCATCTTGCACCTCAAACCAACCGTTTTGAAAAGCATCTGTACTAAAAACATTAGCCCTTTCTACTAGTTTAAGGGCGTGAGGATATCCTTTAATAGTTTCAGTTTGAATTTCTGCTTCCGATAATTTTGCTTGGACTTCCTCCACAGTTGCTTTTAACGGGTTCACTCTTAAAATAACCGAGGCTTGTTTATTTAAAGCGGCAATTTCCTTATCCCATTTTTTCCCTAATTCTTTTTCTCCAAGTTCGTCTAACCAATCAGGAATAGACTCACGTAATTTTCGAACTTTAGAGAGTTCATCAAACCTTCCTTTAATGCGTCGTGTTGGAGTCGCTTCAAATTGAGGCCAGTCTGGAATTGCGATGCCGTGTAAGGTTGCCCAAACCGTAAACATTCTGAACAAGTTGCCACGATCAAATGGTTCTTTAACTTCAGCAATTTCAGAATATAGGCGCTTCCATCGTACAATATCGTATGTTGTTTCCGCAATAAAACTCCTATCACGGGATCCCCAACGCTTATCTCTTTTTAGTGTGTTTCTTAGCACTTTGTCGGCTTGTTTCTTTTCATTGAAGATATCGTGAAGAGAATCTATTGAAGCAAATACTAAATTGCGGTGTAATTTCATTTTTAATTTATTGGTTTACACCTTCATTAAAGCTCCGGTGTACGAAGGTGCAAAGGTATCACAATAGCAATGAATACTTTTGCTACTTTTGACAAAAAAAACTAAATGCGATATTTCATTCTACTTTTCAGTGTTCTCCTGTATGCTTCTTGTGATTTAGACACTGTACCCGATTACAAATCTGTTAGTATTGAGCAAGTGTTTTCTGATAGTCTAAGCATACGCGCAATAGCTCCTATTGATGCAGATAGAGTTTGGTTTGCGGCGAATTCAGGTAAAGTTGGACTCATAGATAAGACCGTTCCAAAACTTGCGACTATAAAGTATGAGGATTCTTTGTTACATTTTAGATCGATAGCCGTTACAAAAGACGCAGTATTTGTATTAAGTATTTCCAATCCTGGAGTTTTATATAAAATAGAGGTCAGCGGAAATGAACCTACTAACATTGAAGAGGTATACGTAGAAAAAGGAGAAAAAGTTTTTTATGATTCTATGGCATTCTTTAATTCTTCGGAAGGGATTGCAATGGGTGACCCAATAACGAATTGTTTATCGGTAATTACAACCAGAAATGGTGGTGATGATTGGGAGAAATTGGAGTGTGAGAGCTTACCACTTGTGGAAACTGGTGAAGCAGCCTTCGCAGCAAGTAACTCAAATATTGCCATTTTTAAGGATAATGTTTGGATTGCTAGTGGTGGTAAAAGAGCACGTGTTTTTCATTCGGCCGATAAGGGGAGAACATGGCAAGTATTTAATACGCCAATTTTACAGGGAAAGGCTATGACAGGGATTTATAGCATCGATTTTTTTGATGAAAAAACCGGAATTATTGTAGGGGGTGATTGGGAAAATAAGAATTTTAATGAAGGAAATAAGGCAATAACAAAGGATGGTGGAAAAACTTGGAGTTTGTTAAGTAATGGAAAAGGTCCCGGATACAGGTCTTCAGTAAAATTCTTACCTGGAAGTAATGCAAAGGGAATTGTGGCCGTTGGTTCACCGGGTGTTTCGTACAGTAACGACCAAGGGGAAAATTGGATTGAGCTTTCTACTGAAGGGTTTTATGCTATTGAATTTGTGAATGACAGTATTGCTTTTGCATCAGGCCGTAATAAGATTTCAAAATTGACATTCAAAAAATAGTTTAAATATTTGAATTCCCCGAGGCTATGCCTCGAGAGCGGCTTACAAATTCATGTTTAGAAGCAAGAAGTAAGATGAAAGAAGCTAGAATAAAGAATCAAAAAAAATGTGAAATAAGCAATGATCAATAAATAATAATTCAGAATCAAGATTAAGAAAAGTCTTTTTAGTTGATTCTTATGGCGGTCTTTTCGCCAATATCGCGATAACTCTAGCTCAAGGGAGTCTATTTTCTGTTACCTTTTCCCTTTCCTTTATATCGCTCTAATAACCTTCTTTTAAAATCTTCTTCTGCTTTTCGAAGTAGAATTACTTTTTTTGGAGGAAGGACTTTCCGAAGATTTAAGACTAACTCTTGTCGTAGCTTTAAATTTTTAGACTCAATTTGGAGCCATTTATCAATCAGCGCATTTGCATCTTCATTGGATAACGTATCTAATCCGTCTCTTAATTTAGAACCAACATCTCGGCGTTCGGATCTACGTAATTCAGTTATTTTGGAATCATAAGCATTGTAGATAGGCCAGAACTTCTCTGCCTCGGATGATGTTAATGACAATTCTTGCGTGATATAGGCTATCTTGAGAGTTCTAATCTTTTCATGTCGATTGGGTTGCGCAAAAATCCCAGCGCTAATAAAAAATAGGATGATAATAATTTTTTTCATGTTTATTCTATTAATAAGGTTTCTTCGATACTGTTTTCCAACAAATAATTCTCTAAAGATTCTTCGGAAAAAATATCGCTTTCAAAATTCATACTTGTAAGATCTTCGTAATCTAACAATGCTAAAACTTCATAACTCTCGAGATCTAAATATCCTTCGTCTATATAATTCTCTATTGACGCCGTTTTAAGTGAATCCATTTGCTTTACAATACTTTCATTTTTAGTAAGTATCGATACAATAATGGCAAGGCAAGCGGCGATAGTGGTAAGGTAAACCCAAGTTCTTCTTGAGTTCAAACTAATAACTTTTTGAGGCTTATCTAGAGCATTTAACTTTTGTAGAACAATATCTTCTAGTTTGTCAAAATATCCATCGGGGGCTTTGAAACCGGTATCCTTAGGCAAGGATTCTGACTCAATCGTATTATGTAACCGTTTTTCAAAATTATCGAAATAATTTTCTGGCACTTTAAATCCGGCTTTGTATTTCTTGTCTTTCACCTTTTATGGACTATTTATTTATTAAAAAGTTTTACTTGTTATTAAAACTCATTTCATTTGCCTTTACATAAGCTGTTACTTTCTTGACTGCAATATGATAACTGCTTTTTAATCCCCCAACAGAAGTGTTTAATATTTTAGAAAGTTCCTCAAAAGTATGCTCTTCAAAATATTTCATAGAAAATATTAGCTGCTGTCGTTGAGGGAGACTAGCAATCGCCTTCTGTAATTGGATTTGAATCGCATCGCCTTCAAAATAAACATCACTTTCCAGATTGTCAATGGCTCTATTTTTTACATCCTCTATAGTAATCTTAGCCATTTTGGCTTTTTTATTAATAAAAGTAATAGCCTCATTCGTCGCAATTCTATACATCCAGGTATATAATTTACTCTCCTCCTTGAATGAATTAATATTTCTGAAAATCTTGATAAATGTGTTTTGTAAAACATCATCTGTATCATCATGATCAAAAACAATTCTTCGTATTTGCCAATACAATCGTTCTTTATACTGAGATACTAAGATTCTAAAAGCGACTTCTTTTTCTGAATCAGACTTTAAAGCTCTTACTAAGGATTTTTCTTCTGTCACAAATAGACGTCTTTATTACTAAGACTAAGATAATCTTAAAAGGTTTAATTTCAATTCTCGATCACTATTATGTTAATAAACATCGATAAAGAGCAAAATTTATCGATTAAATTAAAAAAAGTTTTTTTGTAGGAAATTATTTACTATTTTTGTGTTGTTCTACTTAAAATGTGCTTTTCTTATGAGCCCCAAATTATGTAGGAATATAATTAAAACGGGCTTAAGCGGGGGCTGGTCCGTTTTTTTATGCGATAAATTTAACTAGTTATGCGAAAATAAATATGTAGGAAAAAGTATTTATTTGTAGAAAATAAAATCGACTAAGTGCTTTAAATAAAGATTAAGTGTAAAAAAAATTTGCGAGTTAACTTAAAGATAAATATATTTGTATTATACTTAACAGACTTATGTTTATCAAAAGTCGGTATGAGCCCCAATTATACTGATTTCAAATATAGAAGAGCGTAGCCCCAAACGCTCTTTTTATTGTTTATAGAATTATGATTTGATTATGCCAAAGATTGCATTTCTACCAAATTAAAATAGACACCTTTTTGGTCAAGTAACTCGCGATGTTTTCCTATTTCAACAATTTCTCCTTTAGATAAGACTACAATTTTATCTGCTTTTTGAATTGTAGATAATCTATGAGCGATAACAATTGAAGTCCGATTCTTCATCATATTTTCTAGGGCATCTTGAACAAGTCTTTCGCTTTCAGTATCTAGTGCAGAAGTTGCTTCATCAAGTATCATTATAGGTGGGTTCTTTAGTACTGCCCTCGCAATACTCAGGCGTTGTTTCTGTCCGCCACTAAGTTTGTTACCACTATCACCTATATTGGTTTCTATTCCTAGAGGTAGTGTTTCAATAAATTCCCAAGCGTTTGCAATTTTTAATGCCGCTATAATTTCTTCATTTGTGGCATCCTCTTTCGCTACTTGTAAATTTCCTTTAACGGTATCGTTGAAAAGTATTGAATCTTGCGTAACTAATCCTAACAAGCCTCTCAATGATTTTTGAGTCATATCTTTAATATTGACTCCGTCAATCTTAATATCTCCTTCGTTTACATCATAAAAGCGAGTAACTAAATTCGCAATAGTACTTTTACCACTTCCGCTTTGACCAACTAATGCTACGGTGGTCCCTTTATCAACTTTTAAGTTAAAGTGCCGCAATACCCATTCATCTTGGTATTTAAACGATATGTTCTCTATATCAACACTATTCGTAAAGTTCTTTTTGATAAGAGCGTCAGGTGCATCTTTTATTGCCGACTCAGTTTCTAGGATTTCCAACACTCTCTCGGCTGCTGCATTTCCTTTCTTTACATTATAACTGGCCTTGCTAATTGCCTTGGCTGGCGTTAAAATTTGATAGGCAAGTGCCATGTATATTATAAACATTTCAGCTGGCAATGTTTTATCTACCAAAACCATTTGCCCGCCGTACCATAGTAATATCGCAATGACAACAATACCTAAGAATTCACTAGTTGGAGAGGCGAGATTTTGACGATTCAAAAGTGAATTAGAAAATTTAAAGAAACGGTTCGTAGATTCTTTAAACTTTTCAGTAAAAATACTCTCGGCATTGAAGCCTTTTATAATTTTAAGACCTCCAAGGGTTTCCTCTAAAATTGAAAGAAAAAAACCCTGTTCTTTTTGAACTTTATCAGAATGACTTTTTAAACTTTTTCCAATTCTCGAAATAATGAATCCCGAAACCGGTATGAAAATAAAAACAAATAAAGTAAGCTTGAAACTTATAAGCAGCATCGCCGAGATTGCAAAAATAATTGTCAGTGGTTCACGGACAATTAGTTCTAATATCGATAAAAATGAATGCTGAATTTCAAGTACATCACTCGTAATACGGGCTATTGTATCACCCTTTCTCTTTTCAGAATAAAATGAAACGGGCAGATCAATCGTCTTCTTGTATAAATCATTCCGAAGATCTTTAAGAACGCCATTTCTAAGAAAAGTAATAAAATACATGGCAAGGTACCCAAATATATTTTTGAGTAAGAACATGGTGATTACCAAAATAACCATGAATATAAGTACATCTTCCGTACCTTGATTTGCTTTTTGAGTCACAAAATAATTAAGATAATCTGTCGCATAATCCTTAGCGTCCATAATTCCATTCCATTGTGGTTCAATTTCAAGGCGTTTCGTTTTGTCGAATAATACGGTGAGCATTGGAAATAATGAAACCATAGCTAGTGTCCCAAAGAGTGCGTAAAAGACATTAGATATAATGTTTAACCATGCGTAACTTTTATAAGGCAAGGCATAGCGAAGTATTTTTTTAAAATAATCCATTGTTGGTTGGGCTTAGCCCATATTTAGATGTGAGATAATACTATCTATTTTTCCCTGTAGCATTTCTTCTTTTTCGGCATTCACACTTATGTAAAATTTTATTTTCGGCTCCGTTCCACTTGGTCTTGCTGCAATTTTACTACCGTCTTTGGTGATATATATTAGCACATTCGACAATGGAATATTCAATTTTTCAGAAACTCCTTCTTCGATATTTAAGGCCTCATCCTTCGAATAATCCTCTATTCGAACCACTTTACTTCCTGCAATTTCAAGATAGGGATTACTACGCATATTTTTCAATATTTCTGAAATCTCTTCCGCACCTTTTTTTCCTTTTTTGACTACTGAAATTAGGTGTTCTTTATAGTATCCTACCTCACTATAGATATTCTGAAGGTATGCATATATATTACTTCCTTTCTCTTTTTGAATTGCCGCTATCTCGCATGCCAATAGGGTAGCGGTTACCGCATCTTTATCTCGTACAAAATCCCCTACCATATAACCGAAACTCTCTTCTCCACCACCAATAAACTCAAGTTCAGGAAAATCTTTTACCATTTTGGCAATCCATTTAAACCCTGTCAAACCTTCCTTGTATTCAACTCCGAATTTCGTAGCGATTTTCTTAATCATTGGCGTGGATACAATAGTAGATGCGATAAATTGCTTTCCGTTTAATCTCTTGTCTTTTTGCCATTGTTCTAATAGGAAATAGGTCTTGACAGCCATTGCCTGATTTCCATTTAGAATGGTCATTTCTCCATCTTCATTTCTAACAGCAATACCGAGACGATCGCAATCAGGATCAGTTCCAATTACGATATCGGCTTGTATTTTACCAGCCAATTCCATTGCCATTTTAAGTGCCTCTGGCTCTTCAGGGTTTGGAGATTTGACGGTTGGGAAATCACCATCAGGCTTTGCTTGTTCTGCTACAATATGCACATCTTTATATCCTGCATCTTCCAATACTTTTGGAATCATGGTAATTGAAGTTCCGTGTAATGAGGTGAAAACTATTTTTAAGTTGTCCTTAGCTTTTTGACTCACATCAAAACTCCCATTTTTTATTGATGCATCAGCAAAGGCGCTATCAACTTCAGTATCAATAAGTTTAATTAGGGATTCATTCGTTTCAAATTTTATCTCGGTATAATTCAATGAATTAATCTCAGAAATTATCTCATCATCTTGCGGTGGAACAAGTTGTCCGCCATCTTCCCAATATACTTTGTAACCGTTATACTCTGGTGGATTATGTGATGCAGTTAATACGATGCCACATTGACATCCTAGATGTCTTACAGCGAATGAAAGCTCTGGGGTGGCCCGTAAATCTGAAAATAAAAAGACAGTAATCCCATTTGCTGAGAACACGTCGGCCACGACTTTTGCCAACTCCTTGCTATTATGTCTACAATCATAAGCTATAGCAACTTTGATAGACTGATTTGGAAATTGACGATTTAAATAGTTAGATAATCCTTGAGTATTTTTACCTAGAGTGTATTTGTTGATTCGATTGTCGCCAACACCCATGACCCCGCGCATTCCACCTGTTCCAAATTCCAGGTTTTTATAAAAACTATCTTCCAATCCTTCTGGATCGTTTGCAATCATCGTTTTTATAGTTTCTCGAGAATCTTCGTCAAAAAAAGGAGTTAGCCATTTATTAACACGCTCTAGGACTTTAGGATCTACGTATATCATACCATTAATTTAATTTGTAAAAATAAAGAAAGTCAGTAGTTATTGTTAGATGTTTAGCTCTTCTTTAATGATATAGTTTTCAGAATTTTTTTTACTTCTTAATATTAGTTCACCTAAAAACCCTACTAGGAATAATTGTGTTCCAAGTATCATTGCGGTAATCGCTAAGTAAAATTGCGGACGTTCTGTAATCAGCCTTCCTGTCGGATTTAAAAACAACTTATCTATTCCCAGGTATAGGGCAAAACAAAAGCCAATAAATAGGGTCAGGGCGCCCCAGGCTCCAAAAAGATGCATGGGGCGTTTTCCAAATGTAGAAATAAAGGAAATGGTGATTAAATCTAAAAAACCACGAATAAAGCGTTCAGCACCGAATTTAGTGGTCCCATATTTTCTTGCTTGATGCAAAACTACTTTCTCTCCAATCCTATCAAAACCTGCATTTTTTGCCAAGACGGGTATGTAACGATGCATCTCACCTGTTACTTCAATGGTTTTAATTACGTCTTTGTGATATGCCTTTATACCACAATTAAAATCATGTAAGTTTACACCTGACGTCTTTTTAGCAGCTAAATTGAATAGTTTCGACGGTAAATTTTTTGAAATAAGAGAGTCGTATCGTTTCTTTTTCCAACCGGAAACCAGTTGATAGTTATCCTCAATAATCATTTTATAAAGAGCAGGTATCTCTTCAGGGTTGTCCTGTAAATCCGCATCCATGGTAATAACAACGTCTCCTTTTGCCAGGGCGAAACCAGCATGTAGCGCCTGCGATTTCCCAAAATTCTTTAAGAATTGTAGTGCCTTTATTTCAGAATGCTGTGCTGCGAGTTTTTGAATGAGTTTCCAAGAATCATCGGTACTCCCATCATCGATATAAATCAATTCATATAAAAAACCATTGGATTGCATAACATCTGCAATCCAATGGTATAATTCGTTAATTGATTCTTCCTCATTAAGTAGAGGAATGACAATGGATATATTCATTAGAATTTATTTCAACTATTCCGGGCGATTGTTTTTCATAACAAGCCCCGTAATTAATGAAATTATAAAGCCAATAAAAAGAGATCCAACTATACTAAATGCAACTAAGATACTTGGACTCATCATTTTCTCTGTCACTCCAAGCGCCATATCCATTGCTTCTTGGGTCATTTCTGGATTATTATTTATCATTTTCACACGAGTTGCCTCAAGCATATTCACGGCAAAATCTGGTTCGATAACTGTTACAAATAAATAAGAAAAAACAGCTCCTATGAGACCTGCGACAAGTGCAATTGCCAAGCCTGTTTTTAGAGCTTCTCCAAGGGATAAATAACTTTCATTATCATGCTTATAAGCTTTTATTCCGTATACGATAAAGCCTATCATTGCTACAAAATTTAATAAACTTTGCCACCAAGGTTGATCATAAGTCATTCCCAGAGCATAAACAATAACCGAAATTACTATTGTTGTTAATGATAAAAGAAGGCCATAGGGTAAAGCAATTTTTTTTACAGATGCAGTTTGTGTTTCCATGTGTGAAGTTTTTTTGGTTCGGTGTATTAGTAAACAAAGATAATAAAACGTTACAGTCCGATTGTCTCGGGAAGTTAACTTTTTATGGATTTTTTTAATAAGTTAATCATAAACAGAAAGATAAACTACTTTAGAAGGGAAGTCGGGTCTCAATCAATCTTCAATTAATAGATTAGAATGCATCTAAAGCTGGTACATTAACTTCCGAAGAAAAAAATATAATAAACTATTGCAGAATTGTATTTATTGCTTAAATTTGCACGCTCAATCCTAGAACTAAGGGAGAGACATTAAAAAACAAAAAACAATGAAAAAAGGAATCCATCCTGAAAATTATAGATTAGTAGCTTTTAAAGACATGTCGAATGATGATGTTTTTGTAACTAAATCTACTGCAAACACAAAGGAAACTCTAGAAGTTGATGGTGTTGAATATCCTTTAGTGAAAATGGAGATATCAAGAACATCACATCCTTTTTATACTGGTAAATCTAAATTGATTGACACAGCAGGACGTATTGATAAGTTCAAAACAAAATACGCAAAATTCAAGAAACCAGCGGTTGTTGAAGTTAAAGAGGAAGAATAGTCACTATATCATATTATTTAGAAAGCCTTCGAGAAATCGAGGGCTTTCTTTGTTAAAATTGTTTTCACTCCTGTTTAATAATTATCTATTTTTGATACATCAACAATAAAATTGGCCAATTCGCATATAAACCATTATACAAATAAGCGATTCAATATTTAATTATGAATTACATTCTCTTCGACGGCGACGTTCGCAATCAATTACTACCATTTACTTATACAAGACCGGTTGCTGATATTCGGGTCGGAATTTTAACCATTCGGGAAAAATGGGAACTGCTTCTTGGCTCCACGACCACAACGGTTACGGAAGATTATTTGACAGATAAGTATCCGATGGTTGAGTTAGAAAGCAATGTTTTAATTAATGCTTCCTTTCTTCCTTCGGAAAATTTAGTAGAGCAAATTAAAAGCCTTTCTGAGAATCAAGCGATCTTCTATGAAGATGAACCCCTAGCTTTTTTTACTACAGAAGATCAAGAAGTCGATTTTGAAACTTTTGAAATTTCTCAATATACCTTTGATGATGTATTACGAATAGAACATACTTGGGATATATTTTCTAAAAATGGGGAGGCTATACAGCGTGACTTCGACCTTATTACTAAGGGAAGAATATCCCAGCCAATTCCGGAAACAACCATTGCCTTTTCTAAAGAGAATATCTTTATTGAGGAAGGTGCAGAATTACCTCTATGCTCATTAAACGCAAAAAATGGTCCAATCTACATAGGTGAAAATGCAGAGATAATGGAAGGCTGTATGATTAGAGGCCCGTTTGCGCTTTGTGAAAATGCGACAGTAAAAATGGGTGCTAAAATTTATGGACCTACTACCGTTGGTCCTTACTGTCGTGTTGGTGGAGAAGTGAATAATTCTGTAATGTTTGCATATTCAAACAAGGGACATGATGGATTTTTAGGTAATTCAGTCCTAGGCGACTGGTGTAATTTAGGCGCTGATACAAACATTTCAAACCTTAAGAATAATTATGCAGAAGTTCGACTTTGGGATTATGAAACTGAGGGTTTTGCAAGAACTGGTCTGCAGTTTTGCGGACTTATGATGGGAGATCACAGTAAATGTGGTATCAACACTATGTTTAATACAGGTACAGTGGTTGGGGTAAGTGCTAATATCTTCGGAAGTGGTTTTCCTAGAAATTTTATTCCAAGTTTTAGTTGGGGAGGCAGCGCTGGAATGACAACCTATTTGACTAAAAAAGCTTTCGAAGTATGCAAAGTTGTGATGTCAAGGCGCAATGTTGAGTTCACAGAGGAAGATGCAAAGATTTTAGAACATGTTTTTGAAGAAACATCTCAATGGCGTAAAGGCTAGTAAAGTCCTATTTTAGTTTCTTTAGCCACCAGTTCTTTTTTCTGGTGGGTTTTATTTTTGTCAAAATGAACTCTTTTATTTCTTTTGTTATTTTTAAGAGTCAGTATCATTAATTGAATGCCCATAGGAAGGTTTATTTGACGTTAAATTTATATGGAGTGTTACCAATTTTAAGTTCTTTATTTTTTAAGCATAAAAAAAGCGAGTAAAGAATATATCCTTAACTCGCTCTCAAAGCCACCTATAATAGCTGGCTAATCTCTTTTTATAAGAATTTTTCTAGTGACAGTATGCTCGTTGCTTGATATTTTAATTAAGTAAGTCCCTTCGTAAACTGCTTGTACATCGAAATAGGAGATGGTACTTCCTTTATTAATTTTGGAACTATTGACTAATTTACCACTGATATCAAACAACTCTACTTTGACATCTGTTGCCAGGAGCGTCCCTAATTGTATTGCTATTAAATCCGCAGCAGGATTAGGGAAAATAGAAATATCGATGTCATTAAACTCGGCTTCTGTAATTCCTAAAGTTGCATCATATATAGTGGTTGTCTCGTTAATCGAACTTACTACTCTGTCTTCCGCGTTGCCATAAAAAGTAGGACCTACTGCATATGGATAAAAAGAATTCCAATTCTCATCTACAGTTGCGAAATAGGCATAAGTTCCGTTTGGATATTCGGGTGTTACGGTAAAGCGCCCATTGTGCTCATCTAAATACTCTTCTGCAGTATTGGTTATAAACTCATAGTCTTCCCTGAAATAACCTAAGGGGTATGTTGTGCTAATTGATGGTCCATCGTCCACATCAGATCCATCCGCCCAATGCGTTCTTTCAGTGATATTTCTTAATTGATAGCCAGATTTAATTCGCGTAATTCCCCCACTTCCATCAACATTCTGAAAACCATAAGCCCCATATATTGGAAATCCGTCATAGGCAAAACCGATTAATGGAGAATGCTGAGATGCATCAATGGCATATAGGCCGTCTGCATCATATAAATTACAAATGGTTGAAACAACATTTATATCTAGTTTAAAAGCAGAGGGATTTTGATGATGGTGGTAATTCCCCATTGCTGGATGACCTTTAGAACAGTCGAAGCCTTCCATTTCAGCAGGAATCGCATCTCGGTTCCAGTCGGTTAAATCCATAGGTCCACCTGGGCAGGGAGGATTCCCGGGGCCTCCACAAAGCCGGTTGTTTGCTGTATCCCAGCCTGTTCCATCTCTAAAGTCAAAAAGAGCAACGCCATTCACAAAAGCTCCTATGTTTCCGCCATTGGTGCTGTCCAGAGTTCCAGTGTTGGCTTCAGGATTTAATGGAAATTTGAAAATAAGACTTTGGTTTGCCGCAATAGAGGGATTCCCATCTAAAAAAGGGCCTGTTGGATAAGACGGAATTCCTGTTGCTGTTATATAAACAAAATCAGTCGAGTACTCAACTTGCTGACAATTTACAAGAATGTTATTCGAAATAGTTGTTGAGTTTCCTTGCATATAATAGCTGCCTGTTTCAGTAGTGTTTTGAAGCCAAGAAGTTATTGCGGGACTAAGTTGCGCCTTACTTGGAATAAAGCTTAAGAAAATGAGGATACTGAAAATTGATTTTTTCATGTTTGTTGGGTTTACAAGTTTAGACGACGCTATTTTATTATTCCTTCGGGATGACCGGTTTATTTATCCGAAATTGATGTTTTGGATTAAAAACAAAGTCGGTATCGTTAAGGGTTAGTAAAAAAGCGAGTACGTCTGCTTTATCATTTGATGATAGTTCAATCGGATCGCCTAATAGAGAATCCAAGGTTTCAGTTTTAATTATTCCTGATATATAATGATTCAATACTTCATTTAGCTTCTTAAACCTGCCATCATGCATATAAGGGCTTGTGAATTTCAGGTTTCGCAAGCTAGGAACTTTAAATAAGAGGCTATCCTTACTTTGCCTGGTTATTACATACTTTCCGAAGTCATTTAAAGTGGTGTCGACAATAAGTCCATTGTTGGCAAAACTATAATTTGAGAAAAGGGGTTCGGTGTGACAGGAGTTACAGTTTCTTTTAAACAAGTCATAGCCCCTACTTTCTTGCTCGTTGAACTTGTCTTCTCCCTTACTTATGTGGTCGTATTTTGAATTTGCTGAAATAAGAGTCAGCTGAAATTGCGATAGGGCTTTTAAAACATACTCACCTGTTATAAGAGTATCGCCAAATGCCTCTTTAAATAAACCTGGATATATTTCTTTCTGTTGCAGTTTCAGTACTATATTTTGAATACTCTCATCCATTTCCATAGGATGGCTAATTGGCGCTAGAGCTTGCATATCCAAATTATTAATTGCTCCATCCCACATAAAAGTACTTTGCCAAGCCAAATTGAATAGGGCAGGTGCGTTCCGATTTCCAATTTGATCGTCAATGCCGTGGCTCAAGTCGTGATCGCTGTGGGCAAAAGAATTATATGGCGAATGACATGAAGCGCAAGAAATAGTATTGTCTCTTGATAAAATGGGATCATAAAATAGAACTCTTCCTAGTTCTATTGTTTCTTCAGAAAGAGGATTATTCTTAAAATTATACGCTGGTTGAGGGAAATAATCTGGGTATTCTAATTCATAATACTTAATTATTCCGAATGAAGAACAAATAACGACTATGGTAAAAAGGATGTAGTATCTATTGTTCATCTGCTATCGTAAACACTTTAGGGAATATATCGGCTATAGCAGTAGCTGCTTCATTTGGACTCATTACACTATGAGTCTCAGTTAAATTAATGTCACTTAAAAAGGTATTAATGTCAAGATTAATTATTGCGACCTCCTCATTCAAGATATCAAGTTCAACCGTCCTTAGGGTGTTGTAAGGAGTTAGATAACCACCAATATGGTATTGAAAAAAATTATTTCGTGTTGGACAGGCATTCGATTTTCCTTCCATTTTGAAATTGATATAACCGCTCTGCCAAGTCCAATACATTCCGTTGGTTGGATCCAAGTCACCTCCGAAAACCCCTGAAACATTTGTTAAACTATCAATTCCGATATTAAACCTTATCTTATTGAAAATAAAGTTATTACTCCTTTTTCCTGTTAAATATATAGAGCTCTCATTTTCCAAATTAATCAGATGAATTTTTTTTGAAAGAGAATCAACGACGGTTTTGTCCTTTAGAAACTTAAACTCTGAAACAAAGAATTTTAATGTTTCTATTTTAATACTGTCATTTACTGAATTCAGAAAATACTGTTTATTTAGTTCTAAAATTTCGTTGTTAAGTTTTACATTAAACTGAAGGTTTAGTTCCCTATTCTGAGCAAAAGTATTTACAGCAGATAATAATAGAATTAATAATAGGATTCGTTTCATATTAGCTCGGACTAATTTTTAGATCTGTCAGGTCTGCGGCCTCCTTTTAGGCGTTTATTGGAGAAGATTTGTGAAATCTCATTAATCAATTGGCTGTATAGTTCTTGTTGATCAGGTTTGCAAATCAGTTTAATATCTTTAAAGTGATCATAATGTAGCTGTTCAATTTGTTTTTGAATATTTGATACTTGTGAAGTTATTGAATCGACAACGCTAGCATTATTATCAAAACGCAGTTGCTGGTATAATTCACGTTTTAATTTCATTATTTCACGATCTTTTTTGAGGGTTTTACTTAAATGATCTGTTATAAGCAGTTCGTAGGATGCAATTTGTTCGCCGTCAAAATTTAGTTTATCAACTATAATATTTTTTGGTTGTAACGGATGTGGCCGTTCTTTTTTCTGAAAGCTCATAAAACCTATCAGCATCAGATTAGAGAACAATAACCCCAGGATAATCAGAATGTAAAAGTATTTTTTATTCATTATAAAGTAGATTATTAGTTTGTGGTACAACTACTTCTAGGTTCGCTAGTTCATTTGTTTCCGCAGCATTATTAATCACATATACTTCAGTAATGATCAAGCAAGCAAATACTGCCGCTGCTGTGGCAACCCAAAGCACTGAAACTTGATTTTGTTCCTTTATTTTACCAAGTATCTTCCTATAAAGCGCTTCTGAAGCCTCTACTTTTTTAATACGTTCTAGTTTATTGAATACCTTTTCCATGTTACACATTAGACGACACTTTTACTGCCATCCTTCATTTTTACTTAATAAATCCTTTAAATTCTTCTTGGCCCTTTGAAATAAAGACTCTACAGCTTTAGTGCTTATCTTCATTATATCGGCGGCTTCTGCTTGCGACATACCTTCTATTTTAAGCAGAATCACGACGGTTTTCTGTTGATTTTGAAGTTTGTTTAAACTTTTAAATATTTTGGCAACCGCCTCTTTTTGCTCCAATTCAACCCCTGGATGATTAAAGTTTGCCATGCCAAAGCTTTCTCCTTTTTCATCAATCCGGAATGATTGGAAAACACTTTTTCTTTTATCACGCCTCTTTGCTTTAATGTAATCAATTGATTTGTTAACCGTTATGCGATATAACCAAGTTTTAATGTTAGATTTATTTTTGAAGTTGTTTAGGTTTTTATATACCGCAAGGAATACATCTTGTGTGATCTCTTCTGCTTCCTCAATATTTTGAATGTATTGCAACGACAAGTTATAGACCAAATCTTTGTGATTTATATAGATGTCTTCAAATGTCATTTGCTTATTTCGACTTTTTAACTCGTTTCAGAACTAAAAAATTCTGGGGATTGATACCTAATCCCGTCACTTTATTATTCACAAAGCGAACTGCCATATCATAAAATAGGGGTATTATGGGCGCCTCGGTTATTACTAAAGAGTCCATTTTGGTATATAATAGTTTTCGTTCCTCAATGTTCGAAATTGATTGTGCCTTCACATATAAACTATCAAAAACCTCATTTTTGTAATGGGTATAATTAGGTCCGTTAGGGGTGAAATTTGGGCTATAGAAAAGCGAAAGGTAATTTTCTGCATCAGGATAATCTGCTACCCAACTAGCCCTAAACAGATCTAATTCCCCGCTAGACTTTAACTGTCGCAGGGTAGAAGGAGGAACCACATCTATGGTAACTGCGATTCCCAGTTTCTGAAGCTCTCGTTGAATGTACTCGCATAAATCTAAATATTGGCTATTTGTACCGATGCTAATCTCCGGGGAATCGTCTCCAGTTTCTAACTTGTATTGAGCAACTAAATCCCTCGCTTTTTCTGGCTGATATGTAAATCCATCAATAGCATCAAATCCCGGTAAACCTTTTGGTATAAACCCATGAATGGCTGGGATACACATTCCATTTCGCAAATAGGTGACCATCTTCACCCTGTCAAAACCGTAATTAATGGCTTTGCGAAGCGTGACAGATTGGATTTCAGGAGATTTGGAGCCCATAAAAAAACCTAGATACTCGGTGTTCAGGTAGGGCCCTGTGACCAATTTTAATTGGTTTTTATACTTGTCTTGCAATTGACCTTTTGTGGTAACTAATTCATCTTTGTATGAGCTATCTAATCCTGAAATAAAATCAATTTTCCCTTGAATTAATTGAAGAAATTCACTCTGTTTATCGGGCAGGAAAGTGATAGCAATCGCTTCAAGATACGGAAGTTGATTCCCATCCTCGTCTTTTTCAAAATAAAGTGGATTTTTCCGAAGTACTAACTTTATATTTTCTTCCCACAGTTTAAATTTAAAAGGTCCCGTTCCAACCGGATTTCTTCGAAATTCACTTCCATAAAACTCAACCGCTTCTTTTGCGACAACTGAGCAATAGCGCATAGATAATAAACCTAGAAAAGCAGGAAATGGTTGTTTCAACTGTATACTGAACGTAGTGTCATTTTCGGCTTGATACGAATGAACATTTTGAAGTACCCAACTGCCAGAGGACGCTATTTTCTCATCGAGTAATCGATCAAAGCTATAACTAAAATCAGAAGCGACAACAGTCCGAGTAGAATCTAATTGGCCTAATTTATACGACGTAAACACCTTGTTTTTATGAAAATACACATCGGATCTTAATGTAAAAGTATAAGTATTTGTGGTGTCATTAACAGTCCAGCTTTTAGCAATATCTGGTATGATATTGAGAGCATCATCTAGTTGAACTAATCCATTGTATAATTGATTTGCTGGCCAAATGCTTTGGGGGTTTCGAGCAAACGCGGGATCGAGGGTAGGTATATTACTATGCTCGTTGTAGCGAAAAATAAGGTGGTCTCTCTCATTCGTTTTATTGTCTTGACAGGAATTAAGAAGTATTAATAACAATATTGACAAAAAAATGAAGCTGGAAGATGGAAGTCGGAAGCGGGAAACGGAAATCAAGAATTAGTTTTTATCATTAATATTAGCTCTAAACGCAATCATCATGTTCATTAGGTTAAAACTATCACTATATTTTCTCTTAAAATCACTTTCGGAAATATAATTTCTAAATTTCGCCTTTTATAAACAAGTAACTATCTCTGGTAAAAAGCGAATTGAATATCCTAACAACTTTCGAAACTCCAAATTTGATTGCAAAATTGAACCTTCAGATATGTTAAGGGCAATAGAATCTGCAGAACACCTAATTTAAAACTTATACTTCTAGGTATTATTTGGGAGTTGAAAGCTCTTCAAATATAAATAATATTTTTCCATGCTTCCATACTTCCAGCTTTCAACTAGGGAGTTTTAATATTACTTTGTATTTTCGCATATTACTTGTATCTCCCAAAATGAACGATAGAAAAAAAGTCGCATTTTACACCTTAGGGTGTAAACTCAATTTTAGTGAGACCTCTACTATTGCTAGAAGTTTTTCTTCGGAAGGGTTTGATCGTGTAGATTTTTCTGAAAATGCAGATATTTATGTTATTAATACATGCAGTGTTACTGAAAATGCAGATAAGCGATTTAAGAATATCGTAAAGAAAGCTCAAAAGGTAAATTCTGAAGCCTTTGTTATCGCAATTGGCTGTTACGCTCAATTGAAGCCGAACGAATTGGCAGATGTAAATGGTGTTGATCTCGTCCTAGGGGCTACCGAAAAATTTAATATAACGCACTATCTAAATGACCTGCTAAGTCAGAATGATAGTAGTCGAAGGACGGCTGAGGTTCATTCTTGTGAAATAGAAGAAGCCGATTTTTATGTGGGATCCTATTCTTTTGGAGATCGCACTAGGGCTTTTTTAAAAGTACAGGATGGTTGCGATTATAAGTGTACTTATTGTACAATTCCGCTGGCCAGAGGGATTTCTAGAAGCGACGAATTGCAAAATGTGTTGGATAATGCTGCAGAGATTTCCGCTAAGGGAATTAAAGAGATCGTCTTAACAGGAGTCAATATAGGAGATTACGGCAAAGGAGAGTTTGGGAACAAGAAGCATGAACATACTTTTTTTGAACTATGTGAAGCTTTAGATACTGTTTCAGGAATAGAGAGGTTACGAATTTCTTCAATTGAGCCAAATTTATTGAAAAATGAGACTATAGATTTTGTGTCTAAGTCTCGTTCTTTTGTCCCTCATTTTCACATTCCCTTGCAAAGTGGGAGTGATGAAATCTTAAAACTAATGCGACGTCGCTATATGACCGATTTGTATATTGAACGCGTGAGTAAGATCCGAGAAGTTATGCCACACGCATGCATTGGTGTTGATGTGATAGTAGGTTTTCCTGGAGAAACGGACGAGCATTTTTTGAAAACGTATAATTTTCTAAATGAACTAGATATTTCTTATTTACATGTTTTTACTTATTCAGAGCGAGATAATACTGCTGCAGCGCTTATGGAAGATGTTGTGCCTAAAAATATAAGAAGTAAACGCAGTAAGATGCTTAGGGGCCTTTCGGTGAAGAAAAGGCGTGCTTTTTATGAAAGTGATTTAGGGAATTTACGAACGGTGTTATTTGAAGGAGAAAATAAGGAGGGATATATTCACGGATTTACGGAAAACTATATAAAGGTAAAAACACCTTGGAATCCGGCGTTGGTGAATTCATTACACAGAATTGAACTTACCAAAATCGATGAGGATGGTCTTGTTCGATTTGAGTTTGCCGCAGAAACTATTTTGGGTTAGGGACCTGCATACGATTAGGCAACTTGAGACAAGCGACCCTTTAGGGTTGAAAGCTTGGTACGCCAGTTGTGGGCAACCTCAAATTCAACTTTTATATATTTATACCAACAGGAAGCAAACTTTTATATTTTCTTCGATTGCTTCTTAAAAAAGAAGCGACTTCAGGACTGGTTGGCACCAGACTAATATTGCGATCGCGAACCTCATCAAAAACGGCTTTGATGAAAATATTTCTGAAACCTTGTTCCTCCATTTCTTCAGGCATAAAATATTTTGTGAGAAAGATTTTGCGATCTTGAAGCGCATATTCAATACGCGCCAAATTATCACCTACTTCAAGCTCAAATTGCCTTAAAAATTCATTGTCTGTTATTTCCACATCGTCAATCATAGGGGGAGAGTTAATTATTAAAAAATTTATTGGCACATAATTTCTGTAATTAATATTCTTATGGAATAAGCGAAGTTATAGTTTCGCTTCCCATTTTTACTTTAGCTCTTAACAGTTTGTATTGTAAACAAACCTTGGTTGTTACGTTCCGAAAAATAATCGTCAAAATTATTTTGGTTCAATATATTTAAAATCAGATTTTCTAAAAAAATGTTGCATTCTAAAACTATAATTTGAAAATGCCATAATAAAAAATTGCTATAAAGAAGAGCATTAAACGGAAACAAGTTTTTTAACTCTTTCAATTCGCTAGGAAGTTTTGCGATTGTATTTTGGATAATCATCACCATCATTAAAAGCTAAGTTTACTTTAAGATATCCATATCTTTGTTAGTAAATTTACGAATAATCGTATAACTTTCATACATATAATTGAATATATCGAATATAGGCATATGAGCGATAAGAAAATACCGGTGTATTTTGTCCCAGGTTTGGCAGCGGGAAAAGAAATATTCAGAAATATATTATTACCCAAAACACAATATCAAACAAATGTTTTGGAATGGCTAATCCCAGCAAAGAACGAGGCTTTAAGTACTTACTCTGCTAGAATGGCATCATTAGTTAAAGAGCCTAATGCTGTACTTGTTGGTGTTTCATTTGGGGGTGTAATCGCTCAGGAAATGAGTGTTTTTTTGGACCTTAGAAGACTTATTATAATATCAAGCATTAAAACAAGAAATGAACTACCTCAAAGGCTGAAAATTGCTGCAAAGACCTTGGTTTATAAGTTAGTGCCCACTAGTTTAGTTTTAAGTGCTTCAGACCTCACAAAATTTGCAATTGGCCCCAAAACTGCGAAGCGATTAAAATTATATCAGGAATATCTTCATGTTAGAGATAAAAGGTATTTAGATTGGGCAATTGAACAAATGGTTACCTGGAAGCGGAATAAAGAAATTGAAGGTGTGGTTCATCTCCACGGAGATAGTGATCTGATTTTTCCGATTAAAAATATAAGCAATTGCATACAAATTAAGGGCGGAACTCATATTATGCTCCTTAACAAGGGGAGTTTAATTACCAGAATATTAATTGAAATAATGGAAGAGAATTAAGTTAATTAAACTTAAAATACCATCCTTTATTTTTTATCTTTATTCAAAATATTCATGTTATGAAGACTTTGTCAAAAATTGGGGTAGCCATCGTTGTATTGGGAGTGTGTGGTTTATGTATAAATGCTGTGCAAGATCCACCAACAGATGAAGCCTTGGAGAAGAATTTAATCAATAATTACAATGTATATGCTCTTCCGATGCCCGATCACATGGACTTTGCAGGAGAAGCTGTACCATTGTACAATCCAGATATTCGTGAGCGAATGGACAGAGAGTTATTGGTAAATACCTATTGGCAATCCAATATGTTCTTAATTATTAAAAGAGCTCACAAATTCTTTCCATTGATAGAACCGTTGTTAGCAGAATACGGGTTGCCGGATGACTTTAAATATTTGGCGGTTGCTGAAAGTGGATTGGATAATGTGAAATCCTATGCAGGAGCTGCTGGTTTTTGGCAATTCATGAAGGGTACTGGAAAAGAATATGGTCTTGAAATAAATCAGTATGTTGATGAGCGATATAATTTAAAATTAGCAACAGAAAAAGCAGCGGCATATTTGAAAGATTCAAAAGAGCGATTTGGCAATTGGACGGCAGCAGCAGCAGCGTATAATGCTGGTAATATGGGAGTAAAAAAGCAAATGGTTGAGCAAGATGTTTCAGATTATTATGATCTCTTACTAAATAGCGAGACGAGTAGGTATGTGTTTAGAATATTAGCGTTTAAGGAGATACTGAGTAATCCTGAAAAATATGGATTTAACTATAGGGAAAAAGATCTTTATTCAGCAGTTCCCACTACTAAGATTGTCGTTAATGAGCCAGTTGAAAACCTTGCTAAATTTGCAAAAGAAAATGGAATAAATTATAAAATTCTAAAACTTCATAATCCTTGGCTTAGAGATAATTACATTAAAAATGCTTCAAAAAAAGAATATATTATTGAAATTCCGGAAAACGGTTATTATAACAGCGGACAGTAATCTAAGTTTATGAATTTTACCATAATTGCTTCTCTAATAATTATTGGCTTGCTAGCAGGAATGCTAAGTGGTTTTTTGGGAGTTGGAGGAGGCGTAATAATGGTTCCATTAATGCTTATCCTTCTTGGATTCAATCAGCATGAGGCGCAAGGCACTAGTTTGGCTGTGTTAGCAGTGCCTGTGACATTTATTGCCGCTTATACCTATCATGTTTCAGGTAGCCCAATAAATTGGAGATATGCCGGGATAATTGCCTTGTTTTTTATAGTTGGTGGGTTCGTAGGGTCGAAATTTGCCGTGTCTGTCCCTCAAAACATCTTGAAAAAGATATTTGCACTCGTTTTGTTAGTCGTTGCGGTTAAAATGTTTTTTTCGAAGTAATCTATTAGTCTTAAGGTGTTTTTTCTGCAGGCGAACCAATATCTGAATTGAAAGCAAAGTTTTTGAGAAGGGCGATTCCATTTGCAAAGGCATTATAGTTTAAATTATAAGAAACATTGAATTCTTCATTATATGGGTGTAAGGCTCCTCTTCTTACATCTATAATTTTCTTATTTTCATCAATAAAAAATGTTGTTGGGAAGCCCAAACTATGTTTCATTGTTTCCACAATATAATCATGAGTGTTCTCCATCTCATTTACATATAATATTGTGAACTTACTGCTATAACCGCGCGTAGCTTTTTTTACTTTACTTTTAGAGTCCCAAAACAAAACGATAAAATTAACTTCTTTATGATATTTATTAGCAATTTCGTTTAAGGCAGGTATTTCGCCAACGCCTGGAGTACACCAAGACGCATATGTCATTAAAAATACGGGTTTTTTAAAATCATAAAACCTTATTTTTCTTCCTGATAATTTCTTGACCTTGAAATCATCCATATAACTATTGTTAACCACATTCTTAATAAGTGAATCAAAAAGGAAATCCGCACGCTCAAAATCTCTATCAGTATATGCTTGCTGAGATTTGTGCCTGTATGTTTTTATATTTTTTCTAATCTCTACAGAGAATAATTTATCAGGCCCAAAATCTTGAGCTAGGGTTGAAAAGGAAACGAAAAGTAATAGTAGAAGTAGTTTTTTAGCCATACATCACTGTTAATTAAATCAAATATACATTTGGCATTTTTATTTAAAGGATTTTTTAGACCAAGAGAAGAATAAGTTCGACAAACTACAGTTTTGGGTAAGTTTTTTCTTAATACACTGAAGTGTAAGAGGTTATTTGTATCGTGATTTCAATTTCCTGTTTGTTTTTTTAATAAGGCCACTCCGCTCATATAACTCTGAAAGTTGGCATTGTATGAGGGTGTATATTCTCTATCATACTTATCTAAGTGATTACGACGTACATCCAATATTGTTTTTTCACGACTAATTAAGAATGACGTCGGAAACCCAACGCTATGCTTCATAATCCTAATTGCAAAATCATTCCTATTTTCTTTTTCATCTACATAAAGTATATGAACTCGTTTATTGTATTTTCTCTTAAACTTTCGAATCTCCTTTTTAGATCCCCAAAACAATACAACGAAGTCAACTTCATTGAAATACATCTCAGCAATATCATTATAGGCAGGTATTTCCCCAGCGTTTGGAACGCACCAAGAGGCATAGGAGATTAAGTAGATGGGCTTTTTGAATTTATGTAAAGTAGTTTTTCTTCCAGAAAATTTACGGACCTTAAAATTGTCTAGGAGTGTACCATTGATAACATTATTTACAAGTGAATCGAATAAAAACTTTGCTCGTTCTTGATCCCCAATTCTGTATGCTCTTCTAGATTCTGCACGGTATTTTCGAATATTTTCCCCAATCGCTTTAGAGAATAATAAATTGGCCTCTGTTTTTTGGGAGAGCAGAGGTAAACTTGCGAGGAGCAAAAAGGTAAGTACTAGCCTACCCATAAGCGCACTAAATTTGGATAACCAATGTAATAAGACTTTTGATAAAATTGCTATAAAAAGCAAATTAATTTAAAGCACGCCCGTAAAATTCGTGGTTAAAAAAGATATAAAAAGCTTGTAAAGAGATATATTATCTAGATCTACCTCCTCGGCTCGCGGCTTTGCCGAATTGTTGTTTTGGCTGTCCCATCTTCTTCATTTGCTGTTTCATCATCTTTAATTGATCATCCAACATATTGTGTTTGTCCAGTTTTTTTGCTTCGGTAAGTAATGTCTGCGCTTCCCTTTTTCTATTCTTCGTCATGGCAATTCCCGCTAAATTGAGTTTTGTCATGGCCATATCTGCATCCATGGAGAGTCCCAATTCAACAGCTCTTTTAAAAAATTTTTCAGCATCGTTCATATTGGTTTGTGACACCATTAATCCATTCAGGTAACTGTGGTAGCCTTGCTGCTTGCGAACTAGAGCTCCTTCGGGATTCTTTATTTTGTCAAGCCATTTTTTAGCGCCAGGGAAATCTTGTTTCCGAAGTCTTAGAAATGCAAGCAGAATAATTTCATTTTTAAAGTAAAGGAAGACAAACATAAATGAGAACAGAATAAGCATTATTCCATTGCCGATATTGGTTTGAGTAAACTGCCAAACGGCTAAAGCGATTACCAATAAGGCTAAAATTAATTTGATATTCTTATTAAACATGAAGTGTTTTTTTTTTGGTTTCCAAAGGTACTAAAAACAATCAAAAATATTTTATGTTTTCCATTTGTGAAAGTAAAAAATCATTGTATATTTGCAGCCGCCTACGCAGAACACTATTTTGTAATGCATCGGTAGCCGCCCTAAATGCTTGGGAGCGCTAAAAAGATATAGGAATAAGGATTATCAGAAGATAAAGTAAAATATAATGAGCAAAAGAACATTTCAGCCGTCAAAAAGAAAGAGAAGAAATAAACACGGTTTCAGAGAGCGTATGGCTTCTGTAAACGGTAGAAAAGTACTAGCTGCTCGAAGAGCAAAAGGTAGAAAGAAAATTTCTGTGTCATCTGAAGCTCGTCACAAAAAATAATGTTGATAAGATGTATATAAAAGGTGTTGTTTTTAAAAGCAACACCTTTTTTTTATACCCTATTGAGTCGTATTTTTATCCACTGTAAAATCCTTATATATGCCAAAAAATAATGCTATCAAATCTGTCTTAATCATTGGTTCAGGCCCAATTGTTATTGGTCAAGCCTGCGAGTTTGACTATGCTGGTTCACAATCATTACGTTCGTTACGAGAAGATGGTATTGAAACCGTTTTAATAAATTCGAATCCAGCAACGATCATGACTGACCCTTCTATGGCAGATCATGTTTATCTATTACCGCTAACAACCAAATCTATACTTAAAATATTAAAAGAACATCCTCAAATTGACGCTGTTTTGCCAACAATGGGAGGGCAGACTGCATTAAATCTTTGCATTCAAGCAGATGACAAAGGTATTTGGACTGACTTTGGTGTTGATATTATAGGGGTCGATATTGCTGCAATAAATATAACTGAGGATCGTGATCAGTTTAAAAACCTAATGATTAAAATAGGTGTCCTTGTTGCTCCGGCTAAAATTGCTAATTCTTACCTTCAAGGAAAAGAAATAGCGCAGGAATTTGGATTTCCATTGGTTATTCGCCCATCATTCACATTAGGTGGTACGGGTGCTTCTTTTGTCCATACCGAAGAAGAGTTTGATAACTTATTGACATTTGGTTTAGAGGCGTCACCTATTCACGAAGTTTTAATTGATAAGGCATTAATAGGTTGGAAGGAATATGAACTAGAATTACTTAGAGATAAAAATGACAATGTAGTTATTATTTGTGCAATTGAGAATATGGATCCAATGGGGATTCACACAGGAGATTCAATAACAGTTGCGCCTGCAATGACCTTAAGTGATTCGTGTTATCAGCGAATGCGTGATCTAGCGATAAAAATGATGCGTAGTATAGGTGATTTCGCAGGAGGATGTAATGTTCAGTTTGCAGTAAGCCCTGATGAAAAAGAAGATATTATCGCCATCGAAATAAACCCTAGAGTTTCTCGTTCATCGGCGTTAGCATCAAAGGCAACTGGTTATCCTATTGCTAAGATTGCCACTAAGTTAGCTATTGGTTATCACTTGGATGAGTTAAGTAATCAGATTACTAAATCTACATCAGCCTTATTTGAGCCTACTTTGGATTATGTTATTGTGAAAATACCGCGATGGAATTTCGATAAGTTTGAAGGTTCTGAAAGAAGAATTGGGCTTCAAATGAAATCGGTTGGCGAAGTAATGGGGATTGGAAGATCTTTTCAAGAAGCTTTACATAAAGCAACTCAGTCACTTGAAATTAAACGCAATGGTTTAGGCGCAGATGGGAAGAGTTATACGGATTATGAGCAAATTCTCTATAAACTAGAAAATGCAAGCTGGGATCGAGTTTTTGTTATTTATGATGCTATCCAGATAGGTATTCCTCTTAGTCGAATTCATGAGATTACTAAAATTGATATGTGGTTCCTTCGTCAATACGAAGAATTATTTATGCTAGAAAAGGAAATCTCTAGATTTACTTTAGATACACTTCCGAGGGAATTATTATTGGAGGCTAAACAAAAGGGATATGGCGATCGTCAAATAGCCCATATGTTGAAATGCCTGGAAAGCCAAGTACACAAAAAACGCATCGAGTTTAACGTTCAGAGGGTTTACAAATTAGTTGATACCTGTGCTGCGGAATTTAAAGCACAAACTCCATATTATTATTCGACTTTTGAAAATGATATGCAAACTGCCGATGGGAAAACCTATACAGAAAATGACAGTCTTGTTTCAGATAAGAAGAAAGTAATTGTATTAGGTTCAGGCCCGAATAGGATTGGTCAAGGAATAGAGTTTGATTACTGTTGTGTTCACGGTGTTTTGGCTGCTTCAGAAATTGGATATGAGACCATAATGATCAATTGTAATCCAGAAACGGTTTCTACGGATTTTGACGTGGCAGATAAATTATATTTTGAGCCAGTATTTTGGGAGCATATTTACGATATCATTCAGCATGAGAAACCAGAAGGTGTTATTGTTCAATTAGGCGGTCAGACTGCCTTGAAATTGGCTGAAAAATTAGATCGCTATGGAATTAAAGTCCTAGGAACAAGTTACAAATCACTTGACCTTGCAGAGGACCGAGGTAGTTTTTCAAATATTTTGAAAGAAATAAATATTCCTTACCCAGAGTTTGGTGTTGCAGAAACAACAGAAGAGGCGCTTGCACTATCAGATCACTTGGACTTTCCATTGCTTATTAGACCTTCATATGTTCTTGGGGGTCAAGGAATGAAGATTGTAATAAATAAAAAAGAGTTGGAAGAACACGTGGTTGATTTACTGCGGAAAATTCCAAATAATAAATTATTGCTCGATCACTACTTAGACGGGGCTATAGAAGCTGAGGCTGATGCCATCTGCGATGGTGAGAATGTCTACATTATTGGTATTATGGAGCATATAGAGCCTTGTGGTATACACTCGGGTGACTCCAATGCGACCCTTCCTCCGTTCAATCTGGGGGAGTTTGTAATGCAACAAATTAAAGACCATACGAAAAATATAGCGCTAGCTCTAAATACTGTTGGTCTGATTAATGTTCAGTTTGCTATAAAAGAAGATACGGTATATATAATTGAAGCAAATCCAAGAGCCTCTCGAACCGTTCCATTTATCGCAAAAGCATATGGCGAACCTTATGTAAACTATGCTACTAAAGTCATGTTGGGTCATAGTAAAGTAACTGACTTTGATTTTAAACCGAAATTAGATGGGTATGCTATCAAGCAACCGGTTTTTAGTTTCGATAAATTTCGTAACGTTAATAAGCAGTTGGGACCTGAAATGAAAAGCACCGGGGAAAGTATATTGTTTATTGATAGTCTTAAAGACGACGCTTTTTATGATCTGTATGCTCGAAGAAAAATGTATTTAAGTAAATAATTATTTTCAAATAAAAGGGTAGGGTTTTTTTCTTTGTAATTGTTTTAGTAGTAATTATTGGAAGTTTTCCATTAACTTTAGCTCATCACTAATCATATAGTTTGTATTTTTTTTGATTTGTTGTACTAAGAAATTATATTATGCCTTCTAATCTTATTTTAGGATTGTTATTGTGTTTTTCCATAACCACGCTAGGTCAAGGTGTTTTTGATATAGCGAGAAGCGGTGATGCGGGTGAACTTAAAACCTATAATAAGTTGCACCCTAACAATCTTAATAAGGAAAATGATCAAGGGTACACTCCTTTAATGTTAGCGGCATATCATGGAAATGTAGAGACTGCAACTTATTTAGTCGATCAGGGGGCCGATCTGAATGGTGAAAGTAAGTACGGCACCCCTATTATGGCGGCAGCTATAAAAGGTAATATTGATGTAGTTAGGTTGCTTTTGTCACAAGGAGCTGACCTCAATAAGACGGATTCAAACGGGACAACAGCTTTATTATATACATCTATCTTTAGTCTGAATGAAATTGCAGAATTACTTCTTAAAGGAGGTGCTGACCCTAAACTGAAGGATAACAAGGGTAATACAGCCCTAGATTATGCGATACTAACTCAAAATGAAACTTTAATCAAACTACTAAATCTACACCAATGAAAAAAATTACAATGTTATTTGCATTATTAGGAACTATATGCTCAATAAATGGGCAAACAGTGAGTACAGGAACTTTAATACTACAGGCAGGTATTAATTATACTGGAGAGGTTGTTATCGATAATACAAATGTAACAATAACTCTTGTTGGACCAGATGACCTATGGCTTGGGTTGGGGTTTGGAGTAAACTCTATGACCTCAGGTGCAGATGTTATTACCCATGATTCTTCTGGGTTTAATGATCGCCAATTTTTAGGAGTGGGAGTGGCTCCATCCACTGATACGCAAGACTGGACAGTATCTTCTAATACAGTCAATGCCGGAGTCCGAACCTTAGTAGTAACACGTGGCGTTGCTGGTAGTGATGCCACAGATTTCACCTTTGATAATTCAGCACCTAGTATTACCTTAGTTTGGGCTCGTGGAAACAATACAGATTCTTTTAGCTATCATGGAGCGGCTAATAAAGCTGCTTTAGTTGCGCCATTAAATCCTGTGCTTAGCATAGATGATGCTAATTTGGCAAGTAGCCTTTCAATTTTTCCAGTTCCAGCTACTGAATTGATTACAGTTTCTATGGGAAATTTTGAATTTGAAAAAGGTACAATGGAGATTTATTCCATGTTTGGTCAATTGGTACACAATCAGTTATTTACCCATAAGAGCTCAATTATAGATATTTCTGAGCTGTCAACAGGAGTTTACTTGTTAAATGTTTCCACGCAGAATGGATTCGCGACAACGAAGATTGTGAAAAAATAAGATAATTTTTATATGAAAAAATTAGCTCCATTCATTGCAATGGCCTGCATAGTATTCACTAGTTGTACCAGTCATACTTATGATGATATTGAACCTCAAGATCAAGAAGTAGGTCCTGAACTCGTTATTTATGGAGATATAACTTTCATTATCGACAACGCCTGTCTAAGCTGCCATTCAAGTCCGCCTCAAAATGGCGCTCCTATGTCCTTAACAACATTTATGGATGTAAAGACTGCAGTTGAAAATAGAGGTTTATTAGATCGTATTAGGAGAAATGAAGGAGCAGGAGGATTGATGCCCTTGGGCGGACCAAGGTTACCACAAACCAACATCGATTTAATAGTTCAGTGGAACGAAGATGGCCTACTCGAAAATTAAACTCAATATAAGATGAAATATAGAATAGTGTTTATGTTTATTCTCTGTTTCCTTCCATTGACTGTCTTGTCACAAGGAAGGTATTTAACGAAAACCGGAGAAATCAACTTTGAAGCCTCGGTGCCTTCCTTTGAAGAAGTGAAAGCGAAGAATACTAATGTTAGTGCCATTGTGAATAGTGATACCGGAGAATTCGCCGCTCTAGCTTTAATGAAGGGATTTCGATTTAAAGTAGCACTGATGGAAGAACATTTTAATGAAAACTACATTGAGTCTTCTAAATTTCCAAAGGCAACTTTTAAAGGAAAAATAATAGACTTCGACCTTTCAAAACTCTCAGAATCAGATAAAGAATATATTGTAGCTGGTACGATTACCATGCATGGAGTAGATAAGTCAGTAAAGTTAACAGCGAGGATGAGCATTGTGGATAATGAGATATTAATGAAATTGCGATTTAAATTGAAGCCTGAGGATTTCAACATTGAAATACCGAAGATCGTCAGCAGTAAAATTGCAGAGGATATAGATGTAATCGCTAATTACACTCTTACAAAACCCAATTAAGAACCTTCATATGACTAAAAGAAGACGATTCCTATTATTGATCTCTTTGCTCTTGTTGGTTGGTTATTTTGGCTATAACTACGTGTACAAAGATCATAGAGATATCAAGACTGAAGTTTCGAAAATCGAAATAGCAGCTCCTTATTTATTGGAAAGATTTAAAAAAGATGATGGAAACGATCTGCTAAATAGAACTATTACGGTAACAGGTACAATTACTCAAGTAGAATCTACTGCAATTACGATTGATTCTAATGTTCATTGTAGTTTTGGAAGTGTAGTGAACGATTTCAAAAATGGTGACATTGTTGTAATTAAAGGTAGGTGTATTGGTTATGATGACTTGTTTGAAATAGTAAAATTAGATCAGTGTATTATAATTAAATAAATTTCCAAAATGAATAAGATTGCTTTAATATTTCTTCTGTTTCCAATTCTTCTGTTCTCTCAGGATGACCTTTTAAATGACCTTGAAAGTGATGTTGTGCTGGATAATACGGCAATAGCAATTTTCAAAGGACTAAAGGTTGTAAATTTTGAATCAACAAAACTGGCAAGTAAGAAGGACTTGTTTCTTGTAGTTGCACACAGGTTTGGTTCTGTGAAATATGGTTTCGATGACTTCTTTGGATTGGATAATGCTGTTACCCAAATTAAGTTTATTTACGGTGTTAATGAATGGTTGAATATTGGTGTAGCACGTAGTTCATTTATGAAAAAATATGGGGTGCATGCAAAGTATAGATTGTTACAGCAGGGAAGGGATGGTTTTCTAATGTCTGTAGTAGGGTATAATTTGGTTACTGCGAATACATCATTGGACAAAGATCAATTTCCGAATATAGAATTTAATGACAGGCTGACCTATACTTCTCAAATTCTATTATCTAGAAAGTTTAGTGAATCGTTCTCGTTTCTAATAGCTCCGACTTATATTCATGAGAACCTTGCAACGAGAAGCAGAGAAGTAATGGGTAATGGAACTACTATAAACCATGATGAAGACCATAATCAATTTGCACTTGGTTTTGGGGGGAGATATAAACTTGCTAAACGTTGGAGCGTAAATATTGATTATGGATTGCACTTGAATCGAAACAAAAATTCTAGTTTTAGAAATCCATTGTCAGTTGGAATCGATTTGGAAACTGGAGGACATGTATTTCAAATGCACTTTACAAATGCGCAAGCGATGTTTGAAGAAGGTTACCTTGTTAACGCCCAAGGAAATTGGAGTGAAGGAGATATCTTCTTTGGCTTTAATCTAAGTCGAGTGTTTTGACTTTAAAAGTTAAATAAACACCCGATGCTTTTCGAATATAAATTTTCTAAGACTAATTTCGATTAAAATGAGGTGAATTTTCTGGCACTATTTCGATAACAAAATACTTGGAATCACCCCAGAAGAAGAAAGTACTGAATCGCTCTACATAGCTAAGCTTTACATATTGTCCCTGGTATTCTTGCATTTTCTCAATTACTTCTTGTTCTTGATCCAATACTGAAAAGGCAAAAATTTGTGCACCACTAATTCCTTGACTTATCTCACCTTCATACGTTTTAACAATAACTCCTTTGTGACTAAATTTAATCAATTCTCCTGCGCGAGTACCTTCACTATAGGGAACAAAATAAACAAAGGCAAAATAGAGTAAGTAGATGGCTAACAGGCCTCCTAAGATCAGTAAAAGTATTTTTTTCATTCTTTCGGGTAATATTTTCGTAAATTTAACTAAATCTTTTGCTATGAGAACAATATTTCTATTTCTATTCGGATTAGCTGTAGTCCCTTGTATGTTGTCCCAAGATTATTATACTGATTTTGCCGACGGCACACTGCAAGGATGGAGTAATCAAGATTCATCTACAGATTTGTTAATTATAGAATCTAGTGGTACTAGTTCGGGATTCAATCTGCAGAAGGTATGCGATGGTAGCAATTCATCTATAGGTGAAATGACTATTGTCAATCATGTGAATTGGGTTGGAAATTACTTTTACGGCATATCAGGAAATGAGTATATGATCAATCTAGATAATATCACATTGCGAAACACCAATAATTTTGATTTACACATACGTTACGGATTTACTGGTGCTAATGGTTATCAAGTCGTTACAACTGATCCTATTATAGTGCCTTCCCTTTCTGACTGGGATGTTTATCAAAATCCATTTGGTGTTGATCTTTTTCCTGCATTATACAATCTTACTGTAATTACAGATACTGGAACACTTACATGGCCAGAAATTGTCAATAATGTGCACAATCTATTTGAGGAGGTAGTAGAAGTGAGAATTTTCCATAACCCGGTAATTTCATTCGATGGTGAGCTAGTCACAGGTAACTTAGATATTGACGTCATTGAAGCATTATTATTGCTATCTAATGAAGATCAAAAAATATCAGAGGTAGCGATTTTCCCGAATCCATCAATGGACTTTATTTCCATTAGAATAAAGGGCACTATTGAAGGGACAATGGTTATTTATAATATATTGGGTGAAAAACTAATTCAACAACATTTTAATTCTAACGAGACTAAATTCGATGTTTCTAATTTGAATAGCGGAGTTTATATAGTAAATATTAAAGCTGAAGGAACGATTACAACAAAGAAGTTTGTGAAACTCTAATCCTCATCCTCTGCTTTTTTAAGTAGCTTCTCGTTAATTTGTTTGCTAGCCTTAGATCCAAGTTTTTTTAATCTTTCCACTCGCGAAATTAAATTACCTTTTCCAGTCAGCTTTACCATTGTGCTATCGTAGGATCCTTTTACGGTGTTTAATTGATTCCCTACTTTCACAAGATCATCGGTTAAATTCACAAACTGATCGTAAAGCCTGCCTGCTTGAGTAGCGATCTCAATAGCGTTCTGTTGTTGTTTTTCATTATTCCACATACTGTCAACTGTACGCAGAGTTGCTAATAGAGTTGTAGGTGTGACGATTACGATATTCTTTTCGAATGCCCAATTATAAAGACTGTTGTCTTCGTTTATGGCAATGGCAAAGGCGGGTTCAATTGGTATAAATAACAATACAAAATCAGGGCTTTCAATTTCGTAAATATCTTGGTATTTCTTTTCGCTTAGTTGTTCAATATGTCTTTTTATAGAACTTATATGCTCTTTTAGAAATTTTGCTTGTAGTTCTTTATCTTCTTCGTTTACATATCGCTCATAAGAAACTAGGGATACTTTTGAATCAATTATCATCTTCTTGCTGTCCGGAAGGTGCAAAACAACGTCCGGCAGGAATCGCTTTCCATCATTGGTCGTATGTCCTTGTTGCATAAAATATTCTCGATCCTTTTCCAATCCGCTCTTTTCTAAAACACGCTCCAAGACCAATTCGCCCCAATTTCCTTGTGTTTTATTATCACCTTTCAACGCTTTGGTTAAATTCACCGCTTCCTTACTCATTTGTTCGTTGAGTTCTTTTAGGCCAATAATTTGTTGCCGTAGCATCGCATGTCTATCTATACTTTCTTTATGGCTTTCATCTACCTTCTTTTCAAAGCTTTCAATCTTTTGCTGAAGTGGTTTTAGTATGCCATCAATATTTTCCTTGTTTTGCTTTGTGAATTTTTCTGACTTATTATCAAGAATCTTATTTGCGAGTACTTCGAATTCGTTGGTAAACTTCTCCTGTAATTTTTCAACTTCTGATTTTTGCTCTCTAAGCTTCTGTTCTAAGTTTTCAAATTCAATATTTCTTTTAGCAAGCTCAACGTCCAGAAAGTTTTTTTCGTCTCGGATAGTGTCACGCTGAATCAAGGTGTTTTCAAATTGACCCTGTAACTTATCTTCTTGTAACTTAGATTGTTCAAGACGTTCTTCCATTTTACTGGTTTCAGATTTGCTTTTTAAACGAGCAATTAGGTTGCCAATATAAGCACCGATTAATAAGGAGATAGCAGCTAATAGTAAAAAGAGAAAGGTTTCGTTCATAATCATTCCCTACGTCGACAAGGGTATTATAATGTGTTCGTGCAATCTATGTGTCAATTTGAGGTAAATATACTAACAATATAGCTAACTCAATTTCAGTTTCTAGTTTTAAACACACCTACCTTTGTTTAATAATGAGAGGTTTCTGCCTTCGCAGAAATTCAATTTTTAATTGTGAATCGCCCTGTTTCAGGATCAAAATGGATCATTTCTTTCGGAAATAGCGCGTCGAATCTTCCAGCCTTAATTAAGTCTGTAGGAGTATCAAAATAAGTTGCTTCTGGAGTCATTACCAACATTTTGTCACTAAGTTGGATGGCTAAATCTATTTCATGAGTAGAAAATAGAATAGTCTTTTTAGTTTCAGAAGCTAGATTCTTTAATAGCTTTAAAATTGAAGCTCGGTGATATAGATCGAGGTGTGTAGTAGGTTCATCTAAAATTATGATCGGTGTGTCTTGGGCCAATGCCCTCGCTATATACACTCGTTGTAATTGTCCGTCACTAAGTTCAAAGCATTTATTATTTGAGAGCCCACTGGTGTTTGTAGATTCTAAGGCGATTGTGACTATTTTTTTATCTTCTTGGGAAAGTTTCCCCATCCAATTAGTGTATGGTTGTCTACCCAAGGATACTAATTCTAGAACAGTTAGGTTTTTGGAGGCTGGAGTTTCCGTAAGAACAACACTTAAATAATGAGCTAGTTGAAGAGCGGTATAACTATTAAGATCTTTTTCCTTAAGATGAACGGCGCCTTTCATTATAGGTTGCATGCCTGATATCGTCCTAAGCAGGGTCGATTTCCCGATTCCATTTGTACCCACTAAGGCAACAAGCTCACCTTCAGCTAACAAAAAATTAATATTAGATGAAACCACATCCGCCTGTTTTTTTCTGAAATAACCGATGGTCAATTTTTTTGCTCCTAGCACTATATGTTTACTTTCCGAAGTCATTAGAACAATAGTTTACGTTTTCGCACCAACAACCAGATTACAACTGGTGCTCCTATCAATGAAGTAACCGCATTGATAGGTAAGGTGTATTCACTAAAAGGTAATTGTGCTATCGTATCACAAACAAGTAATAATAAACTACCAAAGATAAGTACAGCTGGGAGTAGGATTGAATGATTTGAAGTAGTGAAAAACTGTCGTGTTAAATGTGGGACAGCAAGTCCGACAAATGCAATTGGTCCTGCAAAGGCTGTTATACTCCCCGCTAGAATACTAGTAGCAATAATAATAAGGAATGTTGTTCTTTTAATATGCAAGCCCATACTCTTGGCATAATTCTCTCCGAGTAGTAAAGCATTCAATGACTTACTACAGAAAAAGCTTAGCAAGACGCCTATTGCGCAACATACAGTTAAAATTAATACACCATGCCACGATTGATTCCCTAAGCTTCCAAAAGACCAAAAAATGTATTGCTGAAGTTGTTCAGCATTGCTAAAATAGGAGAGAACTCCGACGACAGCAGCCGTGACACTTCCAAACATTAACCCAATAATTAGGACAGCCATGGTGTCTTTTATTTTGAATGTAACTGCGAGAACTGCTAACATAACCAAAAAGCTACCTAGAGCTGAAGCAATGACCAAACTCCATTCGCTCAATAAAAGCCCGCCAGCGAATCCTCCAATAGTACCCGCGCCTAAAATTAAAAAGGCAACTCCCAAACTTGCGCCACTACTAAGTCCAAGTACAAAAGGTCCCGCTAAAGGATTTCGAAACAGAGTTTGCATTAGTAAACCAGAAACAGCTAAGCCACCACCAGCGACGATTGCTGTAATAGCCTTTGGAAGCCGATAGTCAATTAAAATGTATTGCCATGATTCTTTGGAAGCACCTCCACCAAGCAATCCAGCTATCACTTCGCTAAAAGGTATTGATACAGATCCCAGACTCACATTGATTAGAAATACGACAACCAAAAGGAGTGTAAGTAGGATAAAGGGACCTCGATATGTTTGTTTGCTTTTCATTATTTCAAATGACTGAAAAAATACAATTCGTGGGTAGGGAGTAATTCGGGATGTAATATCTTAATAATATCTTTTAAAACAATATCGGGGCGGTTGGGAGCTAGTTCGTAATATAATACTCCTCCAGTAGCACCTTTCTTATTAGTAAAACTAAAAACATTACTTTCTTTAAAAGCGTCAAATTTAGGATATACACTGTGTGTTTCGGTCATTTGTTTTAAACTTGTAAACTGTCCTGGGCCTATCCAAAAATCTGCTGTTTGCCCTTTATCTAATACTGATTCCAAGTTAAGAGACAGGCTTCCGGTGCCTTCTGAGTCTCTCCAGAGGTAATCGCCATTAGCATCATTAATTAATTGGGCAGCCCAACTATTTCCCTGCGGTAAATACCAAATGTCCCTATACATTGCGCCACTTAGGACGGTAGGTTTTAAGACGGCTTTAGAAGCCGATTGTTTTGCTAAATTATATTGCTCCTCGATGTTGCTAAAAATACTGTCGGCTAGTTTTTCTTTATTGAAGAAAGCTCCGAAAAATTTTATCCATTCAGCCTTTCCTAAAGGTGTGGTTTCTGTCCAATCTGAGTTGTAAACTACTGGGATCCCAGTTTTTTTAATAATACTTAAAGCCGAATTGTCTCCGTCGACTGCAAATCCAACAACTAAGTCTGGTGAAAGGTCGATTAAGACTTCCGTGTTAATGTCTTCGTTTTTGCCTAGTTCGATAATTTTCCCTTCATCGATTCTTTTTCTAGTGGTTTCAGAAGAGATATAATTCAAGTTAGGGAAACCTACTAATGTTTCAGAAACTCCTAGCATTTCCAAAGAGGGGATGTGTGTCGTTGAGGTCACAACAAGCTTGGAAACTGGAATTTTTATAATTGCATCGAACTTTTCCGAAGTGGGGAGAATAGCACTCTCTTCAACCAAGGCATACTTAAAAACCACATCTGCTCCTGGCCAGGGGTTCTTGAGCGTGATCACTTTATATGAATCTAAATATTTAATTTCAAATCCTTTAGCGTAATTCACTTCAAGTTTTGGTTCTGTTTCTACAACTAAAGATGGAGCCTTTTTAATATCCTTACATCCGATTAGCAATAGGACCAAACAAATGGTAAAGTAGTGTTTTTGCATCTTCAAAAATAACAGTTTTTGTTTGTTGAGCTATCAATTAAATAGCTTATTTTCGCAGCGAATTTAGGTGGAAATGTTTTTAATTTTCCTTAAAAGGGAATTCGGTTTAATGCCGAAGCTGTTCCCGCAACTGTAAGTCGTTCCAGATTAATTTGGAATCGTGCAATACTTCAAACCACTATTCACTTGATGTGAATGGGAAGGTAGCACAAATGACAAGCCAGGAGACCTGCCTTTTTTCGTATTGTCAAACTTTCGGGATAAAGGTTTTGTTATGAAGCAGCTTAATATAATAATATCGTCCATTTTATTTCTTTGTGCAACATCACTGTATGCACAGATAGATTCTATTCAAGAATTAGATGAAGTGTTGTTGTCCGACACAAAACTGAATGATTACTCAGAAGGATTTAAATTACTTAAACTATCCGATTCCGTAGCTCAAAATAACAGTTCTCTTACAGATATGTTGCGTTATAATACCTCCATGTACTTTAAAGAAAATGGTTATGGTATGGTTTCGTCACCTTCATTTAGAGGCACAAACGCTGCTCAGACTTCAGTAATTTGGAATGGAATTCCTATTAACTCCAATCTCAATGGACAAACAGACTTTAATACCATAGCGCCTCAATCATTTGACAATATCACCGTAAGAAGCGGAGGAGGAAGTGTTCAATACGGGAGTGGAGCTATAGGTGGAAGTATTCATTTAAATGATGAAGTTTCTTTTGTAAAAAAAAAAGCTACTAGAATCAGTCTCAATTATGGAAGTTTTTCTACTGCGCAAGCTGATTTAAAGACTAGGTTCTCTACAGAGAATAGTCAGATTGGAGTAGGCGTAAATTTCATAAACTCTATAAATGACTATCCGTATATTGGATTGGGAGTATCGAACACCAATGGTGAATTCTTGCGTTTTAATGCGAGTGCAAACACGGCTTTTAAATACAAGAATAGTGTGTTTAAATGGAATAGTATTTTTTTTTACGGAGATAGAAACTTTTCAGGTTCATTAACTGCACCTTCCAATGATAAATATGAGAATAAGAATACTAGGAATTTGATTTCTTGGACTGTTTTCTCTAACAGATTTGTTTCTACTTTAAAAATAGCTCATCTCTTTGAAGGATATCGATATTTTGCCAATAAAGAAACATCAAGTTTTACAGAGGGTGAATCCACCAACTTCATAGCTGATTATGCTTTAGATTACAATTTAACTGATAAAATTAAAGTCGGCGGAAATATAAACTGGACTAGAATAGTAGGAGGAGGGTCAAGTTTTGCAGATGGTGAACGAAATACATTAGCTACCGTATTTCTTTTAAAGCACCAGGTTACGGACGCTTTTAGCTATGGTGTAAATCTGAGGCAAGAGTATTTAAATGATTTTGAGAATCCGTTTTTATTCTCCATTGATGGAAAACTGCAAGTTAAACCTTGGTATGCAGTCAAATTTAATGGCTCTAAGAATTATAGAGTTCCAACGTTCAACGATTTGTTTTGGAATGCTGGCGGGAATATTAATCTACAACCTGAAACTTCACTTCAAGGAGAACTTGGAAATGTGTTTACTTTTAAAGACTTTCAAATTGATGCTTCCGTATTCTATATAAGGTCAAAAGATCTTATTCAGTGGCGCCCCAATCAAAATAGTGCTTGGACTCCTACGAATGTATCGAAAGTAGTGAACTATGGAGCTGAGATAAGTACATCATATTACAAAAATTTTGGTGAGAACTATTTTGAGTTTAATGCAAACTATGCTTATACAAAAGCAATTAATTCAGAAAAAAAGAAACAACTTATTTATGTACCTTTTCATAATGCAACTGCACAAGTAAGCTACAATTATAAAAACTTATCAGCTTCCTTTCAGAGCTTATTTACGGGTATGGTTTTTACCACATCAGATAATAAAGGAACAGTTGATTCATATACTGTCTCAAACTTAGGTCTTGAATACATCATTTATACAAAAGCATTACCAATTACTATTGGAGTAAAAGCCAATAATATTTTTGATCAATTTTATGAAAATGTTGCCTCTAGGCCAATGCCCGGTAGAAACCTTCAAATATTCTTAATCTTTAAATTTTAATTACATGAACACATTAAAAAAACTTGCTTATTTATTTATTTCAATTGTTATTTTATCTGCCTGTAAAAGCGATGATGATACTTTAGCCCCATTAGTTCCTTTAGGCGATTATGAAAAAGGTATTCTAGTCTCTAATGAAGGTCCTTTTGGAACAGGAACTGGAACAATTTCATTTATATCTGAAGACTTTTCCAATGTGGAACAATCTATCTACAAAGGGGTGAATAATTCCGATTTAGGGAACATAGTACAATCGATAGGCTTTTACGGGGACTTGGCATATATTGTTGTGAATAATTCCCAGCATATAAAGGTTGTAAATAGGTACACCTTTAATGAAGTGGTGACCATAAGTACCGGTTTAAATAACCCTAGGTTTTTTGTAGCCGTTGGAGATACTGGTTACGTTACAAATTGGGGTGATACGGCTGTTACTACAGATGATTTTGTTGCAGTAATTGATCTACTTACCAACACCATTAGTTCTACAATCCCTGTAGCTTTAGGGCCAGAAAAAATAGTTGCCAATGGAGATACAGTATACGTAGCGCATCAAGGAGCTTATGGACAGAATAATTTAGTGTCTGTCATTAGTGCTACTGGAAACAACGTAGTAAAAGAAATTACTGTTGGAGATGTTCCAAACTCATTGGTGCTTTCAGAATCAAGCCTTTTCGTTTTGTGTGGCGGTAATCCTTCTTTTACTGGCGTAGAAACTGGAGGAAGCTTGGTTACTATAAGCCTTTCCTCAAACGAAGTATCTCGTACTTTACCTTTTGGCGCTACAGATCATCCAAGTCTTTTAAGTCTTGATGGGTCAAATATGTATTTCGGATTAAATGGAGGGGTTTACCAAATGGGAACATCGGCTAGCTCGCTTCCGGAAACATCTATTATTTCTGTTTTTTTCTACGGAATGAGAGCTCATAATGGTTTACTATATGTGACAGATGCAGGCGATTTTGCTAGTGATGGAACCTTAAAAGTTTTTGACCTTATGAGCAACTTGGAAATACATACATTTGATGTTGGAATTATTCCTGGAGGAATCTATTTTAATGAGTAGTGTTCTATGATTCAATTAAAGCACCAATTCTATTCAAGAATTGGTGCTTTTCTGTTTAATCGTTTGAATTCTCATAGGCTCTACCTCGGCTGAGGAGCACAGATTCGTGAGTAGAATCAAGAAGTTCAAAGTGAAAAGTTCAAAGAAGGCAAACAGCGGACAAGTAATGAGAAAGAAGTGAAAAGATAAAAAAACTTTGAAAGTCGGAACGCGGACCATTGCCCAAAACCAAGAGCCATGGTAAAAAAAAGTCTTGCTTTTTGGAGTAAAGCGGTCTTGCATCTGATACTTCGATAGCTCTGCTTCGACTTAGTTCATTACCAATTTAACGATTTAATGTCGCATATGATTTACTTGCGCAATCAATTTGTACATACGTCTTTTTAGCCCGTATTTCAATATAATATAAACCCTTGGCTATTGCTAGGGATTTTTCTATCTCTCTGAACTAAAAATAATTCAAGTTAGGAATACGAGATTATATAATCAAATTGGTATTATAAAGAATCTTGCTACCGTTCGGCTATCATAATCTGATATAATGGCGAGTTTGCCTTACTTTCTGAAATCTCTTTTAGCGGATTAAAATTTTGGCGTAAAGGAGATGGAGTAGGTAGTATGTCATTTATAGCTGCGGCCAATAAAGGCTCATTAATATCGCCTAGAGTGCCTAAATTACTGTAGTCTTCGGCTAGCTCAATTTCTGGTGAAAGACCATCGACGAAGTCGGTTACACCTGCAGCATTTGCGGTTTTAAAAACTAGAGGAAGCATGGCGTATGTATGGCCCGAATTTGCCTCACTTCGGCTGAAGTTTGGAGCGGGTGCGTCATATAATAAAAAGGAAGCTTGAAACTTACCAGTAGTGGTGCCTCCAACCTGCATTACAGTTATGTAGGGGTCAAGTCCGTTAATTATAAGTTCGCTTGCAGAAGCCGTTCTACCTGTTGTGAGTATATATACTCTGTTTAAGTTCAAACTATTAATTCCTTCACCTCCATTCACAAAACTACTTGGAAAAACACCATTCTCTGCATAATCGGCTTGGCGATCTGCATTCCATTGTTCTGTATAGAACAATTGATTTGTAAATTGGCCTGTAATCATACTTGCAAGATAGGTAGCTGTGCGAACAGATCCACCACCATTATATCTAAGGTCGATCACTAGTTCTGTTATACCATCCGCTTGAAATTGGGAGAATACAGCATTTAATTGAGAATCGTATTCAGAAGTAAATCCATTATAAAGTAAATAGCCAATTTTCACTCCATTTACCATAAGCTCATTCGACATACCAATCGGATTTTCAGAATATTGAGTTTTTATAAGCGAAGCAGTTTCATTTGTTGGCGTAATGGTTATTCCGTCATAAGTTGCCAGGCCAATGGTGTACATATCGGGAGCTAGCAATTCACTGAAGTTACTTTCAGTTAGTTGTTGTCCATCGATTGTATTAAATATATCTCCACGATGTAATCCCTCTGTTTGAGCACTAGTATTCGGTAAGATATAACGTGCATAACCAAAAACATTTCCGCTTCCATCTGGATATAATACAAGCCCAAATTCCATTCCGTTATTTAATGACACCCCATTAAGGGCATTCTCCAATGCTATATAGTCTTCAACCAATAGGCTGAATCTATCTTGCGATGAACGTAGGTACTCAAATAGTGCCTCGGGGGTGGTATAACTATTTAAAAAAGTGTTTTTCTCTTCGTCCGATGCAAAGGCATCATTAGCTAATTCGGGGGTGTCGGCTTTATAGAGATAGAAGAAATTGAGCCCACGATAGATAAAACTTTGGATATCTTCAACAGTAGCTGTTTGTATCGTATCATTTTTATCTTTAAAGCAGGAGGTACAAACTATAGAAAGCGCGAATAAGGAAAGGAATAATTTCTTTTTCATTTATGTCAATTTTTATCACTTATCTTGTAAACTCCTAAATTAAGTACATTATTGTTACTACGGAAACATCTTCGTTAGAATTTTTGAGATAATTCCCATCACGCCATACAGGTGCTTTTTATTCGAATACAGAATTAATTGTAACAAAGTTTCAATTGATTCGTCAACATTACAGAACGGCATATCAAATGCTATCACTAACCAAAATAAAATGAAACAGGATGATTTTATAGATGCGGTTTTACCTTTTAAGGATAAATTGTATCGACTTGCTAAGAGAATTCTTGTTTCTAGCGACGAAGCTGAGGATGCTGTTCAAGAAGTGTATTTGAAATTATGGAAGGGAAGGGAGAGTATTCAAAGGTATAAAAGCGCTGAAGCCTTTGCTATGACAATGACTAAGAATTATTGTCTGGATAGGTTGAAATCGAAACAAGCATCCAATTTGAAGATTGTTCATAGTAATTATCAAAACCACGAGAATCTTGATAAGCAAATTGAAGCAAATGATGGTGTTTCATTGGTTTTTGAAATTATGGAGACACTTCCGGAGAAGCAAAAAATAATTCTACAACTAAGAGATGTTGAGGAATTTGATTATTCAGAAATTTCAAAAATGCTGGATATAAACGAGACGGCAATTAGAGTAGCATTATCGCGAGCTCGAAAAACCGTGAGAGAACAGTTAATTAAAAAACACAATTATGGAATTAGCTAGAATAGAAAAACTATTAGAAGCTTATTTTGAGGGAAATACAACCCTCGCAGAGGAGAAGTCACTTCGAAAGTATTTTACAGGTGACAATGTTGCGCCTCAATTTCAAGAATACCAAGCTCTTTTTGAAAGCTTTAAGATTGCCCAGCAAGAGGTTTCTGATAGAGAATTAATAATTCCAGAGAGTAATGTGTTAAATCCAAAGGTTTGGTGGTATGGCGTGGCAGCTTCAGCCGTCGTGGCTATTATGATTGCTAACTTTATGTTTTCAGGACCATCCTTTTCACATGAAGAAAAAGAAGCCTTAATAGCATTTAACGAGAGTAAAAAAGCAATGTTACTGCTTTCCGAAAACTTCAATAACGGAGCCGGACAATTAGCAGTACTAAATCAATTCACAGAAAGTAAAAACAGAGTATTAAAATAACCCTAATTAAATAATAATAAAATGAAAAAATTAATAATTATAGTAGCCCTAATAATTGCACCAGTCTTAGTTTCGGCGCAGAACCCGTTTGATTCTTTTGAAGATGAGAATGACGTTACATCGGTTGTAGTTACTAAGAATATGTTCAAGTTGCTAAGCAAGATGGATTTGAACTCAGAAGACCCTGAAGCTAAGGAGTATCTCGATATGGTAGACAACCTTGATAATATCAAAGTTTTTACGACAGAGAACCCTACAGTAGCTTCAAAAATGGATGCATCGGTTGCAAAATATGTTGCCAGCTCTAAAGGCTTGGGCGAATTGATGCGTGTAAAAGACAATGGTAGAAATATTAAGTTTTACTCCAAAGAAGGAAAAAACGAGAACTTCGTCAGTGAGTTATTAATGCATTTGAGTGGTGATATTGACGGGAAGAAAATGACAGTGATTATGAGTATTACTGGAGATATTGATCTTAAGCAAATTTCTAAACTTACTTCAGAACTTAATGTTCCTGGTAGTGAAGAATTGAAGAATATAAAAACTAATAAGAAAAATCAATAGCCATGGGACTTATGAAATACTTTATTCCTTTTGCTATGGCATTCTTAGCATTAGTTAGTTGCAGCAATGAACCATCTCTTCAGAAATATTTGGTAGATAAACAAGATGACGACAAGTTTTTGAAAATAGATTTGGCTACCAGTTTGTTACAATCTGAAGACAGTTCATTTACTGAAGAGCAACAGGACATCTTAAATACCGTTAAAAAGGTAAATGTTGTTGCTTTTAAGGTGACGGATGGAAATATTGAAGAGTATAATGTTGAAAAAGATAAGGTTGCGGCTATTATGAGTCAGGATAAATATAAAACCCTAATCAAGTTCGGTTCAAATAATAGAGGAGCATTGTTGAAATATTTGGGAGAAGAAGATGCAATTGATGAGGTTATCGTTTTTGCAAGTGATAGTGAAAAGGGATTTGCAGTTTTCCGACTGTTAGGTGAAAACATGAGGCCGGATCAAATGATTAAGTTAATGAATTCAATTGATAACGGAGATTTGGATCTTTCAAAGTTCTCCGGAATTGGGGATCTGCTTGAAATGTAGTGAATCAATATAAATAATAAAAAGCCTCCGTTTAGGGGGCTTTTTTTACTTTCATCGAAAACCAATCTTGAAGGGTACATTGTCAAATAAATGGTGCGTAAATTGTACTCTGAATGGTTGAGTATGAGATTTACTCCACGGATGAATCGACCTATTCATTAACCGGAAACCCATAATAATCGTGTATAGGTTATTACTTTCAAGGCTTCCATAATGGAAGTCTTTTAGTTTTTAATAAGTTTGTGTAAATTATTATATTCCAGTGTAATTGCTCGGACTAACGGCACGCATTTCTTTTTTAATTTCTTCTGAAACATCTAGGGTTTCGATAAAATCTGATATTGACTGTCGATTAATCTTTTCATTGGTACGTGTAAGCCCTTTTAGAGCTTCATATGCATTCGGATACGCTTCACGTCTTAAAATAGTTTGAATTGCTTCAGCAACTACAGCCCAGTTATTCTCCAAATCTTCTGCAAATTTAGGTTCATTTAGCAATAATTTATTCAACCCTTTAATGGTAGATTGAAAGGCAATTAAGGTGTGCCCGAGTGGTACACCAATATTCCTTAAAACAGTACTATCTGTCAAATCTCGTTGTAATCTACTTAGGGGTAATTTAGCCGAAAGATGTTCAAAAATAGCATTGGCAATTCCTAAATTTCCTTCGCTATTTTCAAAATCAATTGGATTCACTTTGTGCGGCATGGCGCTAGATCCTACCTCACCTTCCTTTATCTTTTGTTTAAAATAGTCCATAGAAACATACGTCCAAATATCCCGATCCAAATCCAAAATAATCGTATTGATTCTTTTTAGGGTATCGAACAAGGCTGCCATATGATCATAATGCTCAATTTGAGTAGTTGGGAAAGAATGATGTAGTCCTAATTTTGTCTGTACAAATTTTGCTGCGAATCCTCTCCAATCCACATCAGGATAAGCCACTTTATGCGCGTTGAAATTTCCAGTCGCACCCCCAAATTTTGCGGCGCTTTTTATATCATTTAATAAATTAAATTGCTCTTCTATTCGCACAACATAAACTTCAATTTCTTTTCCCAAGCGAGTAGGGGAAGCTGGTTGGCCATGGGTACGAGCTAACATTGGTATGTCTGCCCAATCAACTGCTAATTCCTTGAGTTTGTTTTTTAACTCATAAAGCTGAGGTACATAAACATCATTCATGGCGTCTTTCAATGAGAGCGGAATCGCCGTGTTGTTGATATCCTGTGATGTTAATCCGAAATGAATAAACTCTTTGTATTTCTGAAGTCCAAGGCCATCAAACTTTTCTTTAATAAAATATTCAACTGCTTTAACATCGTGATTCGTAACTTGTTCAATGTCCTTAATGTGCTGAGCTTCAGTAACAGAAAAATGCATATAGAGTTCCCGTAGTTCAGCAAATAGACTCTTGTCGAAATCCTTAAGTTGGGGTATCTCAAGTTCTACCAGCGAAATAAAATATTCAACTTCAACTTGTACTCTATAACGAATAAGAGCTTCCTCAGAGAAGAATGGAACTAAAGATGCTGTTTTGGAAGCGTATCTTCCGTCAATTGGTGATATCGCTTGTAATGCGTTTGTGTTCATTTATTCAAATTTGAAAACGACCTATGTAAAAAGCTTTGGTAGTCGAGGATTGCAAAGATAAGAATTTGTTGGGAAATTTTAGTCGAGTGAATTACTATTTATGCTTGAATTTGGTGATTTGAGCAAGGACTTTTTTACCTCGTACTTTATATCCTGCACTGCTTTGATGTAGGTTAGTTTCAATAATAGTTTTTAATTCGGTATGAACCCAATCTGTCTCTATTCCTAGATAATAAAGCGCAGACATTGCGTATACCTCGCAAGCGACCCTCTGATTTGTAATAAGCCAATCGAAGCAACAAGAAGTCATTATTTTTCTATGCGGTTCTTTTAATACTTTTTTCAGTTCTGTATTATTGGCTTTATAATATTGTTCAGCTAATAATTCACAAATCTTTGCCAGCGGCCTTAACGCCTGATCTTTATAGACTTTAGATAAATTTTCAAAGTAAGCATCTAAATATGGAAAAAGGAGCTCTAGGCGTTCTAAACATACGAACTCTAATGTCCAACAAGCCTTGTAAGATATATCTTCTTTGGTATGGAAACAAAACTCTAAAAGCTCTGGGAATACTTCAGGTCTTAAGAGAACCCAATTTGCAACACTCAATCGACTTTCCCTTCGGGCGCTGGTATAGTTTAACTTTTCAAATAAAGTTTCCGAGGTCATATTAAAGATTAAGGTTTATTTGGTCTATTACTTTCTGAATGCCAGTGGACGCATTTTCAGAATAGACCTTTATTCTATCAGAAGAGCCCAAAGCTGGCTTCGGATCTACCAAATATATCTCGGCATCATAGGCCGCATATTGTAGAAGCCCGGCCGCAGGATATACCTGCAAAGAAGTACCTACAATAATAACAGCTTCCGCCTGTTCAACTATGGTAATGGCCTCTTCCATTAGAGGAACCGCTTCTCCAAACCAAACGATATGAGGTCTCAATTGATGATTTTTTGAACATAAATCACCTAAATTTAAATTCCCTCGCCAATCCAGAATGATATGCTCATCATGAGTACTTCTAACTTTTAACAACTCACCATGCAAATGCAAAACACTCGAGCTGCCAGCACGTTCGTGAAGATCATCTACATTTTGAGTTACGATTTTGATATCATGATCAGATTCGAGTTGAGCTAAAGATATATGGGCATTATTTGGGTTTACCTGAAGTAATTGTTGCCTACGCTGATTGTAAAAATCGAGCACTAATTTTGGATTCTTCGCGAATCCTTCGGGGGAGGCGACTTCCATTACATCATGACCTTCCCAAAGACCGTTGCTGTCGCGAAAGGTTTTTAATCCGCTTTCAGCACTAATTCCGGCACCTGTTAATACTGCAATTTTCATTTTTGAATTATTAAAACACTAAGATATTTAAAAAAAAGTGATTCGCTTCTTTATTGATCTCAGTTTAGGGTTTAAAACCCAGTAATTTGAATTGCCGTGATTTCAGTATTTAAAAAAAAATTGTGAATTCGTGGTAATATATTTGTGTGGAATTTTCAGTCCTTATTAAAAAATCTCTGCATCTTTAAGAATTGAGTGGTTTCTTTGGCATAATTTTTTAGTACAATAATTAGCGGATTTATATAATTATTTTAATTACTACAGACCAATTCACCTCCAACTTCGAGCTTCTCCCAAAACATTTTTATCTTAGCCGAAAAGTAACCTATTGGATTTAAAACTTCTTGACCATCTAAAATCTTTTCTCACCGAGAGGCGTTGTGAACTTTTTCAAAAAGTCTTGGCCGATCGTACACGTCATTTTACAGTGGCTACAGAAGATGTATATCAATTGCATAACACAAGTGCAGTAATGCGTACCTGTGACATTTTTGGAATTCAGGATCTACATGTAGTTGAGGAGCAATTAGGGAAAAGAATAGATAAAGAAATTGCAATGGGGGCTCAAAAGTGGGTAGATTTCCATCGCTATGACTCAATAATGGATTGTACAGAGAAACTTCGAGCAGATGGTTATCAAATAATTGCAACAACTCCTCATGAAAATGGGACGTTGCTTCACGATTTTGATATAACTAGGAAAGCTGCATTTGTTTTTGGGACTGAAAAAGATGGCTTAAGCGATGCGGTACTTAACACAGCTGACGGGTTTTTGAAAATTCCGATGTATGGTTTTACTGAAAGTTTAAATATTTCAGTTTCGGCCGCCATTATTTTACAAAATGTTGTAACAAGGCTGAAACAATCTGAGGTAGATTGGTCGTTGTCTGAAGATGAAAAATTGGAATTGGAGCTAAAATGGGTTAAAAAAACAATTAAAAGATCTGAGGGAATAGTTGAACGATACTACCAGAATAAATAACTAATAAGTTTAAAGTGAGAAGTTTAAAGTAAAAAGTGTGAAGAAATAAACAATGATTAATAAACAATAAATAATAACCATCCCCAATATGAAACTCGTTTTCGCAACGCACAATCAAAATAAATTTATAGAAGTAGAGGCAATGATGCCGTCTTATATTGAATTGTTAAGCCTATCTCATATTGACTGCAATGAGGATATTGCTGAGACAGAAACCACAATAGAAGGAAATGCTATCCTAAAAGCTAAATATGTGAAGGATAATTACGGTTATGATTGTTTCGCAGATGATACAGGACTGGAAGTTAAAGCATTAAACAATGAGCCAGGAGTATATAGCGCACGATACGCGGGCCCTGGAAATGACGCCCAAGCTAATATTGATAAACTTCTTTTAAATCTTTTAGAGAAAGAAAATCGAGAGGCTAGATTCAAAACAGCAATTTCTCTGGTATTTGAAGGAAAAGAAGAGTTATTTTTTGGGATTTGTCAAGGAGAAATAATTGAAGGACAGAGAGGTAACGAGGGTTTTGGCTATGATCCAGTTTTCAAACCGATAGGGTATAAAGAGACCTTTGCTGAAATGAGCCTTGAACAAAAAAGTGAGATTGGGCACAGAGGAAGGGCAATTAGGCAGCTAATTGACTACCTGTCAAAGCGGTAAACCCCTTAATTCTATCACAATTCGATATTCCTTACTATAAGTTGCAAATAATATAGTACCTTTGCATCTTGAAAATTGCGACAGAGTTTTGTTAGGTCGTAAATTCAATTAAAAATCCTCAGGGTGAGGTAGTGCTGCAAGAAGTGATAGGGTTATTATGTGTCGACTTTACTTCCTAAATGCACAAATAACTTTATATATTTTTTATGTCTAAATTTAAATCGTTAGGTCTTAACGATACACTATTGCAAGCTATTACTGATATGGGTTTCGAAGCCCCTTCAGAAGTACAAGAAAAAACTATTCCAATTCTCTTAGAGAAAGATATCGATTTGGTTGCCTTAGCGCAAACCGGAACTGGTAAAACTGCGGCTTTCGGATTTCCGATGCTTCAGAAAATAGATATTGGAAGCCGTACAACTCAAGGTTTAATTCTTTCTCCAACGAGGGAATTATGTCTTCAGATTACAAATGAATTAAAACTCTACGGAAAGCACGAGAAAGGACTAAATGTTGTTGCCATCTATGGTGGTGCAAGTATTCAGGACCAAGCTAGGCAGATTCAAAAGGGAGCACAGATCATTGTTGCTACTCCTGGTAGAATGAAAGACATGATTGGTCGTAGAATGATTGATATTTCTAAGATAGAATATTGCGTTCTTGATGAAGCAGATGAGATGCTAAATATGGGATTCTATGAGGATATTACTGAAATCCTGTCCTATTCTCCAGATGATAAAAGCACTTGGTTATTTAGTGCGACAATGCCTCGTGAAGTAAGGAACATTGCTAAAAAGTTTATGCACGACCCTATTGAGGTGACCGTTGGCTCTGCTAACGTTGGATCTTCTCAAGTGTCTCATGAGTATTATTTGGTAAATGCAAGGGATCGTTACTCTGCATTAAAGCGATTAGCAGATGCACAGCCAGATATCTTTTCAGTAATATTCTGTCGTACAAAGAGAGATACTCAAAAAGTTGCGGAACAATTAATAGAAGACGGTTATAATGCTGCTGCGATTCACGGTGACTTAAGTCAGAATCAGCGTGATATGGTGATGAATTCTTTCAGAAAGCGTCAAATACAAATGTTAGTTGCTACAGACGTTGCGGCTCGTGGAATTGATGTAGAGAATATTACACATGTTATCAATTATCAGTTACCTGATGAAATAGAAACCTATACACACCGAAGTGGTCGTACGGGAAGAGCGGGTAAAACTGGTATTTCGATGGTAATTGTCTCAAAAAGTGAGGTTCGAAAGATTTCGAGTATTGAGAAGAAGATACAAAAGAAGTTTGAAAAGAAAGAGATTCCTTCAGGAGATCATATCTGCGAAATGCAGCTATTTCATTTAGCTAATAATATTGCTAATACCGAAATTAATCATGAGATTGATGTTCATCTTCCGAAGTTAAATGAAGTTTTAGAGTCGTTCAGCAAAGAAGAACTGATAAAAAAGTTCTTTTCTGTAGAATTTACACGTTTCAATAATTATTACAAGAAATCGAAAGATCTAAATATTGAAGGAGGGAAAAGTAGTTATGAAGAGGATCAAAAAGATAGCACTCGATATTTTATAAATATTGGAGCAAAGGATGATTTTGATTGGATGACTTTAAAAGACTTCCTTAAAGATTTATTAGATCTTGGAAAAGATGGGGTGTATAAAGTTGATGTAAAAGATAGTTTTTCATTTTTTAATACAGACGATGCTCATGAAGAACTCGTTTTAAGTGTTTTTAAGGATTTTCAATTAGAAGGAAGAAGTGTATCCGTTGAGGTGTCAAAAGATAAAGGTCGTAGTGGCGGCGGCGGCGGTAGACGTGGCGGCGGAAGAGGAAGAGACGATCGCGGCAGAGGCGGAGACAGAGGTAGAAGAGGTGAAAGGAGCAGTAGTGATAGAGGTGGTGACAGAGGCAGAAGCGAAAACCGCAGAGGAGATAGAGATAGAGGTAAAAGTGACAGTGATTTTGGAGGTGGTAGTAAAGACGGTTTTAAAAAACGTCGAAGCGGATCTGGAGACGATAAACCAAAGTTCTCTGGAAAACGACGCGGGGGAGGTGACAAACCAGAATCTAAAGGAACAGGCGGTAAACGCCGTAGAAGAGTTTAATTTTTATTTTACTCTTAACTAAACTTTGGCACAAAACTTTAGTCAATAGTATTATTTTTGTATTAATCAGTTTATGAAAAAAGTTGCACTCTTTTTTTCTTTAATTCTTGTAGTCTCTTTATCTTGGGGGCAAGAACAAGTATTGATTAATGGTAAGGTTTTAAATGATGTGGACGACACTCCTTTAGAGAACGTAAATATTGTAAATCTGAATAATGTTAAGGGGACAATCTCTACTATTGAAGGTGATTTTGCCATCCGTGCCACAGTAAATGACACCATTTATTTTTCGTATTTGGGTTTTAAATCTATTCGAGTTAGAGTTACTAATGACTGGTTGAAATATGGAGCTGTAAAGGTTAAAATGACAGAACTTGGTATAGCCTTGGAAGAGGTTGTATTGAGGCCTATACAGCTTACAGGTTATCTCGAAGTGGACGCCCGAATTATACCAATATACGATAATTATAGATATCGAATTGCCGGACTAGGTTCGGGTTATGAAGGAGGGGGCTCCCAGCCTGGGGCAGTAAATAAAGTATTAAGTTCTATTTTTAATCCTGCTGATTTTCTCTACAATGTCTTCGGAAAGCGTCCCAAGCAGATGAAGAAGATGCGTAAAATGAAAGAGGATGACAATATTAGAAATCTTCTGCAGAGTAAATTTGATCGGGAAACTTTAATGGCTGTTCTACAGCTAGAACGAGTAGATGTAGATGAGATTCTTAATAATTGCAGTTATTCTTCCGACTTTATTAAGTCGGCAAACGACTTACAGATTCTTGATGCGATAAGCGAATGCTATGAGGAATATAGAGTTCTGAACAGGGATCGCAAGTAAATCATTTTGTTTTCACACTTATTTAGGCTATTCTTGCCTTCAGAAATGCACAAGCCTTGTTAAATGAAAAAAACGAATGCCATTCGAAAAATCTGGTATAACTTATCTGCGAACCAACGATTTTTGATCAGAAGACTGTATTATTTTCCTTCCGACTTTAAAGATACTCTTACAGGAAATCGCCATAAATATGTCGCCCCGCGAGGTTATATCTATACAGGATCACCCGCAAGTTCTCAATTATATCTAAAACAAGGGCAGCAACAGGTTGGGCTTTTAAAGAAATTTATCAATCTAAAGCCTGAGGATCAGGTCCTCGATATTGGTAGTGGCGTTGGTCGAACTGCAATCGCTCTTACTGAGTACTTAAATGAAAAAGGAGGTTATAGTGGTTTTGACGCTGTTGAGGAAGGAGTGAAATGGTGCAATAAGACCATTGGAAAGGACTTTTCAAACTTCAAATTTAATTACGTTCCACTAGACAACGATTTATATAATAAATCGGATATAAAAGCAGATGACTTTGTATTTCAATATGAGGATGAACAATTTGATAAGGTGTTTCTGTTTTCAGTCTTTACCCATATGATGGTAAGTGAAATTGAAAATTATCTCAAGGAAATCAAACGAGTCCTAAAGCCAGGAGGGATGTGTTTTACTACTTTGTTTTATTACAATAAAGAAAATGAGAACTATATCGCATCCATGGATAATTTCAATTTTCCTGTAGCAAAAGATGGATATCGTTTGATGAGTGACAAGGTGAAATCGGCGAATATTGCAATAAGCGAATTGAAGTTAGATGCTATGATATTAGCTTCTGGTTTAACCAAAGTTACTACGGTCGATGGTTTTTGGAACGACAAAGTTAATGAGAAAGGCAAGGTAGAATATCAGGATATTTTGGTTTTAGAAAAGAAATAGAACTTCCTCGACTATATTTTACATGGTACAGCAACTAATTCATTATGGATTCCATCTACTAATCCCGGGATTAATTGCTTGGATTTTCTTTCGTAATAACTGGAAAGTTGCTTGGCTAATCATGATTGCGACCATGTTGGTTGATTTAGATCACCTATTAGCTAATCCAATTTTTATGGCGAACCGCTGTAGTATAAATTTCCACCCTCTGCATAGTTATATAGCTATTGGATTTTATTTTATAATGACTCTATTTAAGAAAGTACGTA
>JBLHIC010000007.1:0-56464 GCA_047614245.1 Flavobacteriaceae bacterium | reverse complement strand
GACCTGGAAGCCCCTCTGGCGGTGGAACTATAATGAGTTACTGTCACCTCCAAGGAGTTGGAATCAATTTTAATAAAGGATTTGGTCTACAACCAACAGCAGTGATTCTAAATAAGATTGCAGCTGCCGGAAGTTGTTTAGATCCAATAGATGTATCAAATCCTCCAGTTGCTGTATGTAAAACACATATTGTAACATTGGATATTAACGGAACTGCTTCTATAGTTGCAGATGATATTGACGGAGGAAGCTATGATAATGATGGTATAGTTACCAGGTCTATCGATATCGACACTTTCGATTGTGATGACGTTGGTATAAATAGTGTGACATTGACAGTTACAGATACCGACGGATTAACTACTAGTTGTTTAGGATTCGTTGAGGTTATAGACAACGGAGGACCACCTGCGATTTCATGTCCTGCAGATTTAACTGTAAGTGTGGCAGCTGGCAACTTATACGAACTTTTAGATTATCAGGCTGCTATAAACATTGTGACAGCTCTTTGTAATGTAAATCCAGCTGCAACTTCTCAAAACCCTAATCCTGGAACCCAATTACCTTTAGGTGTGCATGAAATTACAGTGAATGCTTTATTGAATGATGGAAGTATTCTTTCTTGTTCTTTTGAAATTACAGTTGATGAGGTTTTAGGATTGGGGGATAATTCGATCTTATCTAGTCTTACTTTATCACCGAACCCAGCCGTTGAAACATTATATCTAAGCAATCCTGAAAATTTAGAATTGAAATCGATTTCAATTTACGATATACTCGGAAGGTTTATTAGATTGGTTGACTTAACAGAAATGGGAACTGAACAGTCGATTGATGTTTCTGAGCTCTCTGAATCAAGTTATTTTGTAATTATTCAAGGAACACAGAATCAAATAGTAAAACAATTAATTATAAAATAAATAAAACAATACAGTATATAAAAAAACCCCTTTTCATAACTGAGAAGGGGTTTTAATTATTAAAATAATTTTTAATATTATTTATTCTGAATTTCTACAATAAAAATGGATGGATAGGCATCTTTAAGCAATCCGCAATTAACGCGCTCCAACACGTTATATCTTATTCTAACTTTTAAACTATCTATATAAAATTCGGGTTGTAGATTTTCAGGCATAAAAATTATCGAGGAAGCATCCACAATCCATCCACAGCCATCACTAGCTGGATCCCCATAATACCTAATTATTGCATCTTCACAAGAAGTACACGTAGTATCGGATACGGTTACTCCTTTGCTTTTACAAGCCGAAAAAAACAGCAAAGTTATAATTGTAATTCTGGATAAAATTCTCATATGTTTTTTATTTAAGGCAATATAATGTTTTCTTTAGAAAACAAAAAACTGACTACAACTAAGAAAAAGCTTCACCTGGGCTTACTATACAAAGGCTAATAATTTATACCCCAATTTATCAAAATATTAGACCGAATGAATTGTTAGCGCTTTAAAATGCTTCTAAAATTCAGTATCGTAAATAGGTCAAAGTTTATTATATTTGCACCTTTAAAAACCCGCTTGTACCCGTCGGGCAGGCCTTCAAATTCATTTAAAGAATGATTCACTTTTTTGGAGACGTAAAAAACACTGTTTTTGCTGTCCAAACTCACGAAAAAATTTCAGAAAGTAACATACAAAAATTAGAATGGTTGTTTGGTAACCAAGCTAAAATAGAGACGTCCGCAATAGCGGATTTTTTTATTGGTCCCAGAGCGGCTATGATTACTCCTTGGAGTACGAACGCCGTTGAGATTACCCAAAACATGGGTGTTAAAGGGATTATTCGAATTGAAGAGTTTCATAATGTTTCCGAAAATTTTACAGACTTCGATCCTATGCTTTCCCAAAAGTATAGTGCGCTCAATCAAGCAATATATAATATTGATATTCTACCTGAAGCAATCAGAGATATTAGTGACATAGCCCTTTATAATGAACAAGAAGGACTTGCGTTAAACGCTGAGGAAATTGTTTATTTAGAAAAACTTTCAGTAAAGATAGGACGGAAATTAACCGATAGCGAAGTGTTCGGTTTTAGTCAGGCTAATAGCGAACATTGTCGCCATAAAATCTTCAATGGAACATTTGTAATAGATGGTGAAGAAATGCCTTCCTCTCTCTTCAAATTAATTAGAAAAACTTCTGAAACACATCCTAACGATATAGTTTCCGCGTATAAGGATAATGTAGCTTTCGTTAAAGGCCCAAAGGCAACTCAGTTTGCACCAAAAAGTGCCGATAAACCCGACTTTTACGAAACCAAAGAATTTGAAAGCGTCATATCCATTAAAGCCGAAACTCATAATTTCCCTACAACCGTTGAACCTTTTAATGGAGCTGCCACTGGTAGTGGAGGTGAAATTAGAGATAGATTAGCCGGTGGAAAGGGATCTTTACCTTTAGCTGGAACCGCTGTTTATATGACTTCTTATTCGCGGTTAGATGAAAACAGACCTTGGGAAAAAGCGATGACTGAGAGAGATTGGCTCTACCAGACTCCTTTGGATATTTTAATAAAAGCTAGTAACGGTGCTTCTGATTTTGGAAATAAATTTGGCCAACCTCTAATTGCGGGTTCTGTATTAACTTTTGAACACGAGGAAAGTGCCAGGAAACTTGGCTTCGACAAGGTGATTATGATGGCTGGTGGAATCGGTTATGGAAAAGCAGACCAAGCACTTAAAGATATTCCTCAAAAAGGTGATAAAATTGTAATCCTTGGCGGTGAAAACTACAGAATTGGAATGGGCGGCGCAGCTGTTTCATCTGCCGATACAGGAGCATTCTCAAGTGGGATAGAGTTAAATGCTATTCAGCGATCCAATCCTGAAATGCAGAAACGTGCAGCCAATGCTATTCGTGCTATGGTGGAAAGTGAACACAATCCCATAGTTTCGATTCACGATCATGGAGCTGGTGGTCATCTCAATTGTTTAAGCGAATTAGTGGAGGAAACAGGCGGATTAATAGACTTGGATAAATTACCGGTCGGTGACCCTACCCTTTCAGCAAAAGAAATTATTGGTAATGAATCTCAAGAGCGCATGGGACTTGTCATTGGCGAGAAGGACCTAGCACAATTAAAGCGAATTGCAGACCGTGAACGCTCTCCAATGTATGAAGTTGGGGAAGTAACAGGAGATCATAAATTCACCTTTGAAAGCAAAAGTACTGGAGAAAAACCAATGGACTTCGAGCTGGAAGATATGTTTGGCAGTTCTCCGAAAACGATAATGAAAGACATTACTATTGATAGGAAATATAATGACTTAACATATGATGCTTCAAAAATAAAAGAATATCTCATTCAGGTTTTACAATTGGAAGCTGTAGCCTGCAAAGATTGGCTTACAAACAAAGTAGACCGTTGTGTGGGTGGTCGTGTTGCCAAACAGCAATGTGCAGGTCCGTTACAATTACCCCTTAACAATTGCGGAGTGATGGCTTTAGATTATAACGGCAAAGAAGGTATTGCAACTTCAATTGGTCATGCGCCTATTGGTGCTTTGATTGATCCTGTAGCCGGCTCGAAAGTTGCCATCACAGAATCCCTAACCAATATTGTATGGGCTCCTTTCGAAAATAGATTAAAAAGCGTTTCGCTTTCAGCAAATTGGATGTGGCCCTGTAATAACCAAGGTGAAGATGCACGATTATATAAGGCCGTTGAAGCCGTAAGCGAATTTGCCATCGATTTAGGAATCAATGTTCCTACTGGAAAGGATTCGCTTTCGATGAAACAGAAATACAAGAACGAAGAGGTAATCTCCCCAGGAACTGTTATTATTTCGGCCGCTGGACATTGCAATGATATTAAAAAGGTTGTAGAGCCAGTGCTTCAAAAAAACGGTGGCAGCATCTATTACATTAATGTATCCCAAGACGATTTTAAATTAGGAGGTTCTTCTTTAGGGCAGATTTTAAATGCTATTGGTTCTGAAACTGCTACAGTAAAAAGTGCAGCCTATGTAAAGACCGTTTTTAATGTTTTACAAGGTTTAATTTCTGAAGAAAAAATAAGCGCCGGACACGATGTTGCTTCTGGAGGATTGATAACAACCTTGTTAGAAATGTGTTTCGCTGATGTGAATTTAGGAGCAAACCTAGATCTTTCAGTTTTGGGAGAAAACGACTTGACAAAGTTATTATTTGCTGAAAATTGCGGGCTAGTTTTTCAGGCTTCGGAAGATAAAGTGATTGAGAAAACGCTTTCAGAAAACGATATTGACTTCGTAAAACTTGGAAGTGTCACTTCTTCTGAAACCCTTCAGCTGAAGCATCCACAACAAGACTTAAGTTTCAGTATTCCAGAAATGCGCGATGCATGGTTTAAAACTTCGTATTTACTTGATCAAAAACAATCTTCAAATGGAATGGCAGCCGAACGTTTCAGAAATTATAAGCATCAGCCGCTAGCATATAACTTTCCGAAGCATTTTACAGGAAAATTACCCGTTATTGGTGAACGCAGATTAAAAGCCGCAATCATTCGTGAGAAAGGAAGCAATAGCGAACGTGAAATGGCAAACGCAATGTACCTCGCAGGATTTGATGTAAAAGATGTGCATATGACCGATTTAATTGAAGGTCGGGAAACACTAGAAGACGTCCAATTTATTGGGGCAGTTGGTGGATTTTCAAATAGTGATGTTCTCGGATCGGCGAAAGGATGGGCAGGTGCTTTTCGATACAACGAAAAAGCAAATATCGCTTTAAAAAAGTTCTTTGATAGAAAAGACACCCTTTCCGTTGGAATCTGTAATGGGTGTCAGTTATTCCTGGAGCTAGACCTTATAAATCCTGAGCACGAGAAATTGGCTAAAATGAAACACAATGTTTCAAACAAACACGAAAGCAACTTTACAAGCGTTAGTATTCAGGAAAATAATAGTGTAATGCTTTCTGCACTTGCTGGCTCAACTTTAGGAGTTTGGATAAGTCACGGAGAAGGTAAGTTTAATCTTCCAATGCCAGAAGAGCAATATAATATAGTTGCGAAGTATGGTTATGATAGTTATCCTGCCAACCCAAATGGAAGTGACTATAATACTGCTATGATGACAGATGCAACCGGACGTCATTTGGTGATGATGCCTCACATTGAGCGTTCAACATTTCAATGGAACTGGGCAAATTATCCTAATGGGAGAAAAGACGAAGTTTCGCCTTGGTTAGAAGGCTTTGTAAATGCTCGAAAATGGTTGGAGAATAAAAAATAATTTTAAGTTATAGGCGCTTTGCCTTACCAATAGAAGAAAATACATCAAATTATTATGAGAACATTTTTACAAATTGCATTTTTATTCGTTTGTTTCTTAGGTTATGCGCAGGAGACCCAAGAAATCTATCAACGTGCCAAAATAAATTATAATTCGATTGAAGATCTATCAAGATTGGATAGATTAGGGCTGGCTATAGATCATGGCACTCACAAGAGAGGCTTTTTTATTATTTCAGATTTTTCTACTTCGGAAATTGAAACGGCTCGAAATGCAGGGTTTTCGGTAGATATTTTAATAGAAGATTCGAAAGAATATTTCCTTAAGCAAAATAGAAATAATGAACCTACTCAAAGGAATCCAACGTGCTCTGGAAGCGGTGTTATTGACTATCAAACTCCCGCCAATTTTCAATTAGGATCTATGGGTGGATATTTGACTTATCAAGAAATGCTTGATAATTTAGACTTGATGCAAACCCTCTACCCCAATCTAATTTCTCAAAAAGAAAATATAAGTTCTTTCTTGACAAACGGACAAGCAGATAATTCTACAACACCTCCAATTGGCGGAAACGGAATAAAATGGGTAAAAATAAGTGACAATCCGAATACGACAGAAAACGAGCCGCAAATTTTGTATACGGCGATACACCATGCTCGGGAACCTGCGGGACTATCGCAATTGATATTTTATATGTGGTATCTTTTAGAGAATTACGATACCGATCCTGAAGTGAAGAGTATTCTTGACAATACGGAACTCTACTTTGTTCCAGTTATAAACCCTGACGGCTATTTATATAACGAGAAAACAGATCCAAATGGTGGTGGTTTTTGGAGAAAAAATAGATTCAATGGCCACGGGATTGACCTAAATAGAAACTATGATTATTTCATCAACGGAGATCCAACTAATGGAGTTTGGGGAGGTGAAGGTGCATCAAATGATCCTAATGATCAAACTTATCACGGGACAACACCGTTTTCAGAAGTTGAAGCCCAAGCAATGAAATGGTTTGTCGAAAACCACAATTTTGTAATGGCGTTCAATAATCACACTTATGGCGATTTGCTCTTATACCCTTACGGATATACGAATAATGTTCCTACAGTGGAAAATGATTTATTTCAAGCTATATCTGAAGAATTGGTTTCTCAAAACGGATTTAATAATATATTATCCTCCGAACTCTATCCTGCCGCTGGTGATAGTGATGACTTTATGTATGGCACGGTATTAACGCACGATAAAATTTATTCCTTTACACCAGAAATCGGGACTCAATTTTGGCCTCCATCCAATCAAATTGAAGGAATTTGCAAGGGAATGATGTACTTAAATATTACTGCTTCAAAAATGGTGAATAATTATGCTACTGTTAAGGATACGGCTCCATTATATGTTGGAAATCAAAATACAATCAATACCAGTTTCGATGTTAAAAGACTTGGTCTTGCAGGTAACGGTAATTTCACCGTTAGTATTAATCCTATTTCAGCTAATATTGCTGCCGTTGGGAACCCTATTAATTATAGCGGGTTGCTAGTATTAGAGGAGACAGATGGAATCATTCAATATACCTTAGCAGCCAATACTCAGATTGGAGATGATATTAGCTTCGAATTAATTATTAACAACGGAAGTTTTGACAAAACTACCTTAATCAACAAAAAATTTGGATCCTTAACTGTAATATTTGAGGATTCGGCTGATAGCGTTAGTAATAACTTTGTGAATAATGGTTGGGATACAACTATGGCAACTTTTGTATCTCCCTCAAGTTCAATAACCGAATCTCCAAATGGCAATTATCCTAATAATATAAATGAAACTATAACTTTAGAAAGCCCCGCTGATCTTACCAACGCGATAGGTGCTAATGTAACTTTTTATGCCAAGTGGGAAATTGAAAATAACTGGGACTATACGCAGTTTGAAGTTTCAATTGATAGTGGCGCGAATTGGATTCCGCAATGTGGAAATTACACAAATCTAGGAAGTACCAACAATGGGCAGCCTACTGGCGAGCCTTTGTACGATGGCAACCAAAATGATTGGGTGTTAGAAACGATCGATTTAAGCGATTATCTAGGAGAAGCTATCTTAGTAAGATTTCAATTTGAATCTGATAATGCGTTTCGCGCCGATGGTTTTTATTTCGATGATTTAACGATTAATATTTTGAACGAAACTCTAGGGTTTCAGGACACAGAAATCAGCTCATTTAGTATATACCCCAACCCAGTTCAGAATTATTTAAATATAACAACTGCTTTAAATGACTATAAAATTGAGGTTTATACAATTCAAGGTCAGCTTATTACAAGTAGTTCTGCAAATCGTGGTTCACAGACAATTGATTATAGTGGCTATGGCTCAGGGCTTTACTTAATGAAGTTAACTTCGGAAAGTGCAACACAAATATTTAAAATTTTGAAAGAATAGAATTTCAATTTTTTAAGAATTCGTTAAAATGGAGCCAAATAATTGGCTCCATTTTGTTTTATTCAAAAAATAAATGAATAATTTTTCATATTTTGCAGGTTAACAATTTTCAGACTATGATAGATCCAAAAAGACTTTTTGACTTCCCTTATTATCAACTTGAACAATATCCACAAGAAAAAGCATTAGTGAGTAAAGTAAATGGTGAATGGATTGCAACTTCCACACAAGAATATATAGACAAAGCAAATGCTATAAGCCGTGGCTTAATTAGATTGGGGGTTCAGCCAAACGACAAAGTCGCTATCATTTCTATGACTAATAGAACTGAATGGAATATTTGTGATATTGGAATTCTACAAACTGGTGCGCAAGATGTGCCTATTTACCCAACGATTTCGGGAGATGATTACGAATATGTGCTTAATCATAGCGAATCCGTTTATTGTTTTGTTTCTTGTATTGAGGTATTAGAGAAAATAAATAAAATTAAAGCCAACGTCCCATCCTTGAAAGGTGTGTATTCTTTTGATGATATTGGGAGTTGTTCGAATTGGAGTGAAGTTCTCAAACTCGGCGAAGATAAAAGCAATCAGGAGGAAGTTGAAAATCGTAAAACAGCTGTTAATGAGGATGATCTTGCTACCCTTATTTATACTTCTGGAACAACAGGAAGGCCTAAAGGTGTAATGCTTTCACATAAAAATATCGCGGGCAATGCCAAACTCAGTAAAGGGCGTTTGCCTATCGAAATGGGTAAGTCTAAGGCGCTTAGTTTTTTACCTGTTTGTCATATTTATGAACGAATGCTCTTATATATGTATCAATATTGCGGAGTAAGTATTCATTTTGCTGAAAGCCTAGAAACCATTAGTGATAATCTAAAAGAAATTCATCCGGAGGTGATGACCGCAGTGCCGAGATTGCTGGAAAAGGTATATGATAAAATTATTGCCAAAGGATCGGATCTTACAGGTATCAAAAGTAAATTATTCTTCTGGGCCGTCGAATTAGGACTTCAATGGGAACCATATGGTCAAAACGGGTGGTGGTACGAAACTAAATTAAAGCTTGCTAGAAAATTAATATTCTCTAAATGGCAGGAAGCTTTGGGAGGAAATCTCGAAGCGATAGCATCAGGAAGCGCGGCATTACAACCACGTTTAGCCCGAGTATTTAATGCAGCTGGCTGCCCTGTAATGGAGGGTTATGGTCTTACAGAAACCTCTCCAGTATTAACGGTTAATGATATGCGCGATGGCGGATTTAAAATTGGCACGGTTGGAAGAGCATTGCCAAATACAGAAATAAAAATAGCCAATGATGGGGAAATTCTAGTGAAAGGTCCCCAGGTAATGATTGGTTATTACAAAGATCCTGTTCAAACAAGTGAAGTTCTTAAAGATGGATATTTTCATACTGGGGATATAGGAGAAATTGACGCTGATGGATTCCTAAAAATTACAGATCGCAAAAAAGAAATGTTTAAAACGAGTGGAGGTAAATATGTTGCTCCTCAACTTCTAGAGAATGCGATGAAACAGTCGCGTTTCATTGAGCAAATTATGGTGGTTGGTGATGGCGAGAAGATGCCGGCGGCGCTGGTGCAACCTAATTGGGAATTTATTGAAAACTGGTCAAAGAAAAAAGGAAAGAATATTAGTTCTGACTTAAAGATTGCTTCGCAGGATGAGGTTTTAATTAGCCGAATTATGAAAGAAGTAGAGAAATATAATGAAAAGTTTGGGAAATGGGAGCAGATTAAAAAGATAGAGATCACTCCTGAAATCTGGAGTATTGAAGACGGTCACCTCACTCCTACCATGAAAATGAAAAGAAAGATTATTAAAGCAAGGTATATGGATCTATATAATAAGATCTATGGGCATAATGAGTAATCGATAACAAATCATTTAACTTGAGATAGACCCATCTAGCTATCGGAGGCAAGACTTTTGCTAGAAACAGGAATCAGGAAACAAGACTTTTTTTTAGTCCTGTCTCTTGGTTCTACAAGTCTTGAATAATTGCAATACTAGCTAGTTAGCTATAACCAAGAGAATGTTTCATCTTGTAAGAACTTCGATCTAATTTGGATGTATAAGTGAATCAGATAATAAAACTCGGATTATAAGATCTAAAATTGCCCTTTTAGATATTTTTTTATTCTTCCTTCAAAACAGTATGGCGCAAAAACGTACTGATTCACAAAATCAAAATGAAAAACTAGATAAAATTAGTAGCAAGGAGCTTGAACGATTTGCGAAGAAGCACAAAATAGAGATTCTAGGTATTTATCGCTGAGCGAAGTTCAGAAAACAAAAATAAACAGTGCCTTAGGCCATAAAAAGGTGGCAATACCGATTCTAAGTACGAAACAATAAATGTGGTTAGAAGCTTTAAGTAAGTCTAACAACCAGGTTCTTTTTGACAAATATTTCTTCGAATCCTGGGAACAGTTAACTTCGTTATAACGTTTAGAATATGAATTTGATTATTGAATTTTTAGAATAAAATGTTACTTTTAAACAACGATTACAGGATTAAACAAATCAAGAAATAAACTTTTTTTACTTTTCATTTCTTTTTTTCTCACATGTAACTACTCAAAAAGTGACTTCTTTTATCGTTCCACTTTCCACTTTCCACTTTCCACTTTCTTCTTTCAGCGCAGCGGTCTTTCTTCTTCATTCTTTCTTGTAAAAGTCTTGAATCTCTTCACCATTATTTGATTAAAATAGTGATGTGCCGATTAACAAATAAAAATAATGAAATTCACAATTTACTATGCGCGCATAATATATTTTGTTATATTTGTAACTCCGAATATCTTTTATGAAAGAAAAAACTATCGACTATGTTCTTCGTTCCACTTGGATGGGTGTTATGAAAATGTACAACGAAGAAGCCGGTAAAAAAGGTAGTTCCATGGCTACAGGGTTTGTACTTATTAGTATAGATCCAGAGGAAGGAACTCCTTCAACGGCTTTAGGACCAAAAATGGGTATGGAGGCCACGAGTCTCTCAAGAACTTTAAAAACAATGGAAGAAAAAGGGCTCATTACACGTAAGCCAAATCCGTTGGATGGTCGAGGTGTGATTATACATCTAACGCCATTTGGGCAGGAAATGCGAGAGTTTTCAAAAACTGTAGTGCTTGGTTTTGATGATGCAGTAAAAAAATCTGTTTCCGAAGAAGAACTTAGAGTTTTTAAAAATGTGGCCAAGACCATATTAGAACTCATCAATAATAAGAAAATATATACCACCGAAAAAATAGCATAAAATGTCCAAAAGAAGAATAAAAAAAGTAGCCGTTATTGGGTCTGGTATTATGGGAAGCGGAATAGCCTGTCATTTTGCTAATATTGGTGTTGAAGTTTTATTACTTGACATTATCCCGTCTGAACTAAGCGAGAAAGAAAAAGGTAAAGGTCTAACCCTGGAAGATCAGGTAGTTCGCAATCGCCTAGTAAATGACGCCTTAACTACTGCCGTAAAATCGAGACCGGCTCCTCTATATCATATTGATTTTTCAAAACGCATCACAATTGGGAACCTAGAAGATGATATTGCTAAAATAAAGGACGCAGATTGGATTATTGAGGTCGTCGTGGAGCGTTTGGACATTAAAAAAATTGTTTTCGAGAAGCTTGAAAAATATAGAACTCCGGGAACATTGATTACCTCAAACACATCTGGAATTCCTATTAAATTTATGAATGAAGGCCGAAGCGATGATTTTAAAAAGCATTTCTGCGGAACGCATTTCTTCAACCCACCCCGTTATTTAAAATTGTTTGAAATAATTCCTGGGCCTGATACCTCAGAAGAGGTTCTAGATTTCTTTGATAATTATGGTGAAAAATTCCTAGGAAAGACTACAGTTATAGCGAAAGATACTCCTGCTTTTATTGGAAATCGTATCGGTATTTTCGGCATACAAAGCCTTTTCCATCTTGTGAAGGAAATGGGATTGACTATTGAAGAAGTAGATAAACTTACAGGTCCTGTAATTGGACGACCAAAATCTGCAACCTTTCGAACCGTTGACGTAGTGGGACTTGACACCTTAGTTCATGTTGCAAATGGAATCTATGAAAACTGCCCCGCAGACGAAGAACACGATGTATTTCAACTTCCTACTTTCATCAATTCAATGATGGAAAACAAATGGTTAGGAAGTAAAACCGGACAGGGATTTTATAAAAAAATAAAAAACGCAGATGGGACGAGTGAAATCCTAGGTATGGATCTCGAAACTTTGGAATATAGAAAAAGTACCAAGGCAAAATTCGCTACGCTAGAATTAACAAAATCGATCGATAAGGTTGTTGATAGATTTAAAGTTCTTGTGGCTGGAAAAGATAAGGCGGGAGAATTCTATCAAAAAAGCTTCGGTAGTATGTTTACATATGTATCAAAACGGATTCCTGAGATTTCAGACGAATTGTACAAGATCGACGATGCCATGAAAGCGGGATTCGGCTGGGAACATGGTCCTTACCAAATCTGGGATGCGGTAGGTGTGAAAGCCGGAATTGCCTTAATCAAAGATTTGGATAAAGAACCTGCAGGCTGGGTTAACGAAATGCTTGAAGCAGGTATTGACTCATTCTATACTATTAAGGATGGAGCAACATATTATTATGACATTCCGCAGAAAAAACATTTAAAAGTACCTGGACAAGATGCCTTTATTATCTTGGATAATATTCGGTCGTCTTCCGAAGTATTTAAAAATAGCGGTGTTGTAATTGAAGATCTTGGTGATGGAATCCTTAATTGTGAATTCCAAAGTAAAATGAACAGTATAGGTGGTGACGTACTTGCCGGATTAAATAAGGCAATTGATCTTGCTGAAAAAGACTTTGATGGTTTAGTTATAGGTAATCAAGGAGCGAATTTCTCTGTTGGTGCTAATATTGGTATGATCTTCATGATGGCTGTTGAGCAGGAATATGACGAATTGAACGCAGCAATAAAGTATTTTCAAGATAGCTGTATGCGATTGCGCTACTCCTCTATTCCAACGGTTGTTGCACCACACGGAATGACCTTAGGAGGCGGTTGCGAAATGACGCTTCACGCAGACAGAGTCGTAGCAGCAGCAGAAAGTTATATTGGCTTAGTTGAGTTTGGTGTCGGCGTTATTCCTGGGGGTGGAGGCTCTAAAGAAATGGCGCTTCGTGCAAGTGATATGTTCCAAAAAGGAGATGTGGAACTGAACGTTTTACAGGAACATTTCTTAACAATCGGTATGGCAAAAGTTTCTACTTCCGCCTATGAAGCTTACGACTTAGATATTCTTAAAAAAGGTAAAGATATTGTTGTTGTCAATAGAGACCGGCAAATCGCAAGTGCCAAAGCTACGGCAAGAATGATGGCCGATCAAGGTTATACAATGCCTGTGAAAAGAAAAGATGTAAAAGTTTTGGGGAAACAAGCCCTCGGGATGTTTTTAGTGGGTACAGATTCTATGAACGAGAGTAAATATATTAGTGATCATGATATGAAAATCGCTAATAAACTTGCCTATGTAATGGCTGGTGGTGATTTATCGGAACCTACGCTTGTAACTGAGCAATATTTATTAGATCTGGAAAGAGAAGCTTTCTTGAGTCTTTGCGGAGAACGTAAAACCTTAGAAAGATTACAGCATATGATTCAGAAGGGGAAACCGTTGAGAAACTAAAAGCGAAGAGTATTGAGATATGAGATGTTAGTATTTAGAAATTAGAAAATGCATAAAGTAGAAGACTTAAAAATATGGAAAAAGTCAATGGATTTGGTAAAATCTGTTTATTTGCTTACATATCAATTACCGACAGATGAAAAATTTGGACTAAACTCCCAAATAAAAAGATGTTCTGTTTCTATTCCATCAAATATAGCAGAAGGAGCAGGTAGAAACTCTAACAAATAATTTCAATACTTTTTGAGTATTGCTAATGGTTCAACGTATGAACTTCAAACGCAGCTCATTTTACTAGTAGAACTAAAATTAATATCTAAAGAAAAAATAAAACCAGTAATTGAAGTATGTATTGAAATTCAGAAAATGAATTATTCCTTTCAGCAAAAGCTATAAGTCTCAATACTAATATCTCAATACTCAATACTAATAAAAGAATGAAAACAGCATATATAGTAAAAGCTTACAGAACAGCCGTTGGAAAAGCACCAAAGGGAGTGTTCAGATTTAAAAGAACAGATGAATTGGCTGCCGAAACAATCGCACATATGATGAAGGAATTGCCGCAGCTAGATGTGAAGCGTATAGATGACGTTATCGTTGGGAATGCAATGCCTGAAGGTGCTCAGGGATTAAACATGGCACGTTTAATTTCATTGATGGGATTGAATTCTGTTGACGTCCCGGGCGTTACCGTGAATAGGTTTTGTTCGTCTGGAATTGAGACCATTGGCATCGCGACTGCAAAAATTCAATCTGGAATGGCAGATTGTATTATTGCTGGAGGTGCCGAAAGTATGAGTGCTGTCCCTATGACCGGATTTAAACCAGAATTGAACTATGACCTGATCAAATCTGGTCACGAAGACTACTATTGGGGTATGGGAAACACTGCCGAAGCTGTGGCCAATCAATTCAATGTTTCTAGAGAAGATCAAGATGAATTTGCATTCAATAGTCATATGAAAGCCTTGAAAGCGCAAGCTGAGAACCGTTTTCAGGATCAAATTGTTCCTATAAATGTTGAGCAAACATATATTGATGAAAATGGAAAGAAAGCGACAAAATCATATACAGTGACTAAAGATGAGGGGCCACGAGCTGGAACCAGCAAAGAAGCTTTGGCGAAGTTACGTGCTGTATTTGCGGCGGGGGGAAGTGTTACTGCAGGAAACTCTTCACAAATGAGTGATGGTGCCGCCTTTGTTATGGTTATGAGTGAAGAAATGGTAAAAGAATTAAAACTTGAGCCTATTGCAAGGTTAGTAAACTATGCCGCTGCAGGCGTAGAACCTCGTATTATGGGAATCGGACCAGTAAAGGCAATTCCAAAGGCATTAAAACAAGCTGGGTTGAAACAAGACGAAATTGGACTAATTGAGTTAAACGAAGCCTTCGCTTCGCAATCTTTAGCTGTTATGCGCGAGTTAGGCCTGAATCAAGACATTGTAAACGTTAATGGGGGTGCTATTGCATTAGGACATCCTCTAGGTTGTACGGGAGCAAAACTATCGGTTCAACTCTTTGACGAAATGAGAAAACGCGATATGCAAGGAAAATACGGAATGGTAACTATGTGCGTAGGTACAGGGCAAGGTGCCGCTGGAATTTTCGAGTTTTTAAACTAGACAAATTAAGGATAAAAGGAAATAGAGAGAAGTGAGAGCACTTCTATTAAAGGCAATAAAAAAAATTACTAAAGGATTGTTTGGTTGGTTCGCAGAAGTTCCAGCAACTAAAATCTAGAATCTAATACCTATTAAAATGAGCACAGAAACAAGAACAAACGAACTACTGCGAGGCGGTCAATTTTTAGTTAAAGAAACACCCTGCGAAGATATATTCACTCCTGAAGATTTTTCCGAGGAGCAGAGAATGATGAAAGAGGCCGTGATGGAGTTTAACGAGCGTGAGATTATTGTTCATCGAGACCGATTTGAAAAGAAAGACTATGCTTTAACTGAAGAAGTAATGCGCAAAGCTGGGGACCTTGGATTTCTAGGTGTAGCGGTTCCTGAGGCCTACGGCGGACTAGGAATGGGCTTTGTCTCTACCCTAATTACTTGTGATTATATTTCAAGTGGCACAGGTTCTTTTAGTACTGCATTTGGAGCCCATACAGGAATTGGTACAATGCCAATTACGCTTTACGGCACAGAAGAACAAAAGCAAAAATACGTTCCTAAACTAGCAACCGGTGAGTGGTTTGGAGCCTACTGCTTAACAGAACCTGGTGCAGGAAGTGATGCCAACAGTGGAAAAACAAAGGCTGTTCTTAGTTCGGATGGAACACATTATAAAATTAGTGGTCAGAAGATGTGGATCTCAAATGCCGGATTCTGTAATTTGATGATTGTTTTTGCGCGTATTGAAGATGATAAAAACATTACCGGATTCATTGTAGAAAACGATCCTTCCAACGGAATTACCATGGGCGAAGAGGAGCACAAACTTGGAATTCGAGCTTCATCAACACGACAAGTGTTCTTTAGCGACACTAAGGTTCCTGTTGAAAATATGTTGTCTGAACGTGGCAACGGATTTAAAATAGCAATGAATTCCTTGAACGTGGGACGAATTAAATTAGCTGTTGCATGTTTGGATTCACAAAGGCGGGTAACTTCTGCTTCGGTTCAATATGCGGTTGAGCGTAAACAATTCGATACTCCTATAGCAGAATTTGGAGCTATTAAATCTAAAATAGCTGAAATGGCAACAAATGTCTTTGTTGGTGAGTCTGCAACCTATAGGGCGGCGAAAAATATTGAAGATCGAATAGCATTAAGAATTGTAGCCGGTAACTCACATCAGGAAGCGGAGCTTAAAGGTGTTGAAGAATATGCTATTGAATGTTCTATTCTAAAAGTTGCCGTTTCTGAGGATATTCAGAATTGCGCGGATGAGGGAATTCAAATTTTCGGCGGAATGGGATTCTCTGAAGATACTCCTATGGAGGCCGCGTGGAGAGATGCGCGTATCACAAGAATATATGAAGGGACCAATGAAATTAACCGAATGCTATCGGTTGGAATGTTGGTCAAAAAAGCAATGAAAGGTCACTTAGATTTATTAGGACCTGCAATGGCTGTCGCTAATGAGTTAACCGGTATTCCTTCTTTTGACACACCCGATTATTCTGACGTACTTTCTGAAGAAAAAGCAATTGTAGTTAGATTGAAGAAAATCTTTCTGATGGTTGCAGGTGCGGCAGTGCAAAAATTTGGACCCGATTTGGAAGAACATCAACAAATGCTTATGGCAGCTTCCGATATTCTTATTGAAATTTACATGGTAGAAAGTGCACTTCTACGTGCCGAAAAGAATTCAAAACGAGACGAAAAAGATGCTCAATATCAAATCGCGATGGCGCAATTATACTTATATCACGCTGTTGATATTATCAATACCCAAGCAAAACTTTCAATTATTTCTTTTGTGGAAGGTGATGAGCAACGAATGATGCTAATGGGTCTGAGGCGTTTTACAAAATATCAAAATATGCCAAACGTAGTTGGGCTCCGCAATATGATTGCGGAAAAGGTTACTAGTGAGAATAAATACCCTTTCTAGAAGCTGCAAAGTTCAATAAATTGTTGGAAAAGCATTTCAACTGTGGTTAGTTGAAATTTGGTTAGTTAATTAGTTAGTTAAAAACCGTCAGCAAAATGCTGACGGTTTTTTGTTGATATTGTCTCGAAAATGTTGATAAATACAATTGGCCCACCCTACTCATTTCGCTATAATTGTCGAAAATAAACTTTAATCGTTGGGAGAATCATTTCAATATATTTCAATGACTTCGAAACTTCCATGAAAGTTTTAAAAGCGCTCCAACCTGCGGAAAATAGAAAAAGATAGAATTAACAAGTATTATTCTTGGTCTAAACTTTGCTATCTTTAAAATTAAAAATAATTAAAAATGAGACAAACGCTTTCATCCCTCCTTTTCTTCGCTTCCTTCAACATATTCGCCCAGACGAACACCGAAGTATATTTGTGTGATATAAAATTGGAATATGGCGGTTTAATCACCTATAACTTCCATAATATTTCTAATGATGAAGGCTATGATAGTCAGCCCTCATTTGCAAGCAACAATACTGTCTTGTTCGCCGGCAATAATGCTGGACAAACAGATATTGCTCTTTACAATATTTCTGAAAAAACTAAATCCTGGTTTAATAAAACTACAAAAGGTGGAGAGTATTCACCCATTCAAATACCTGACTCTAACGCTAAAGTCTCGGCGGTGCGTTTAGATCCGGATGGCTTACAACGCCTGTATGTGTATGATGCTATTTCCAAAGAGAATAAAGAATTAATTGAAGGCTTGCAGGTTGCATATTATGATTTCTATAATGCTGAAACAATTGTAGCCTCTGTATTAAGTGATGACAATTTGGATCTTGTTTTCTCAAATTTAAAATCAAAAAAAACAGATACGTTTTTAAGGAATGTTGGAAGATCTATACATAGAGTTCCTGATTCAAAAACAATGAGTTACACCTCGTTAAATGAAGATAAGAATCAAGAGGTATATTTATTAGACATGAAGACAATGGAAAGTTTTTTCGTCTGCCAATTACCCATTGGCATACAAGATTACACCTGGTTAAACGATTCTCAAATTCTTATTGGTAGTGGAAGTAAATTATATATATATGACACCTTTCTCAACTCAGATTGGAAAGAAGTAGCAGATCTTTCAGAGTACAATATCAAAGATATTTCTAGACTCGCTGTGAGTCTGAATGGGGAGAGATTGTCCCTTGTTGCGCTCCCTAAATAGAAATAAAATTTTACAGAATCGAAAAATTTTGATTTAATTAAAGACAAAAACAAACATGAAAAAAGCACTCTTAGTTATTATAATTGCATTATTTTTCAGTTGTGAAGGAGAAGAAGACAGATCGCCTGATTGTTCAGCAGTGCTTTGTCCAGCGGATCAATTTTACTTGACATACCGCAATACAGCAGGTGACACCCTAATTGGAACAACTTATGTTCGAGATTCTTTTAAGTTATCATCACCCTCGAGAGTGATCTATATAAAACCTATCCCGGGTAATGAAGGAAATCTCGCCATATTTTATCACCAGGTTGAAACTAATTTAGACTATACCCTCGAACTTAGCACAACTGAAACAGACACACTTAATTTTAATTTTTTAACGATTCTCTCCTATTGTTGTTTCGATTCTTCGATGTCAGAATTATTATTTAATGATACTTCTATACCAGCCGAATCTGAAGATTTCTATGTACTTACAAAAGAATAATCCTCAGTGATATTTTCTAACGAAGAAATTAACCTGCTAAGAATACTATTTTAAGTAAATTTATAACAAACAAGCAAAGAATGAAATTCTGTCTTCTTATTTTAGGTTTATGCATTCATACATTTTCAACAGCTCAAACAGATACTCGTATCTACGATATTATTGATGCTGTTTCTTCGGAAAGGATTAAGGCAGATATAACGACCCTTACAAATTTTGGGACTAGACATACTTTGAGCGATACACTTTCAGAATCAAGAGGTATAGGAGCTGCTCGAAGATGGATAAAAAAGGAATTCGAATCAATCTCTAAAGATTGTTCCAATTGTTTAAATGTCTTTTATCAAAAAAACCTCATCAAGGAAAGCGAGAATAAACGTATTACTCAGGACGTTTGGGTTGTGAATGTTGCCGCTGTACAAAAGGGTAGCAAATACCCAAATAGGTATATTATTATGAGCGGTGATATTGATTCTAGGGTAAGTGACCCTAACAATTCAACCTCAGATTCTCCTGGCGCCAATGACAATGCCAGCGGAATGGCCGGAGCGATAGAGGCTGCCAGAGTTCTCTCAAAATACACTTTTGAAAGTAGTATAATATATTTAGGATTAAGTGGTGAAGAACAAGGGCTGTTCGGTGGCAAGGGGTTTGGAGCGTATGCCGTAACCCAAGGTTGGGAAATTATTGGGGTTCTTAATAACGATATGATCGGGAATATTAAAGGAGTCGATGGTATAATAAGCAATAAAGATTTTCGAATTTTTTCTGAGCCTGTTCCCCCTACAGAAACCGACAAGGAACGAGGTAAACGAAGGTTTTATGGTGGTGAAGTAGATGGAGTTTCAAGACAATTAGCGAGATACGTATTTAAAACTACGAGAACCTATATGCCTGAAATGAACCCGATGATGATCTATCGATTGGATCGTTTTGGAAGAGGCGGCCATCACAGACCATTTTGCGATCTTGGATTTCCAGGAATTCGAATTATGGAGGCGCACGAAAATTATACGCAGCAGCATCAAGATATTCGTACAGAAAATGGAATTGACTATGGAGATAAACTAGAATATGTAAACTTTGACTATGCAAAAAAACTCACCGCAGTAAATGCGATATCTATGGCTAGTCTGGCCTGGAGTCCTCCTACTCCTAAGAATATTGAAATTGGCGGAATTGTAGAAGCTTCCTCAAAACTGAAGTGGGACAAGGTAGATGGCGCGCTCGGATATAAAATATATTGGCGAGACACTACCTCCCCTACATGGGACAACAGTCGATATGTGGGAGACGTTTCAGAATTTACATTAGACGGAATCGTAATTGATAATTATTTTTTCGGCCTTGCCGCAGTGGGCCGGGATGGTCACGAAAGCGTAGTAGTGTTTCCAAAAGAAATTTTTAGATAAATATATAAGATGAAAAAAATCATACTCTCATTATTCCTATTATTATTATTAGGCTTCAGTTGTTTTTCACAAAAATTTACACGCCAAGATGAACTAAGAGGAAGTATAACTCCAGAACGAGAATGGTGGGACCTAAGGCATTACGATTTAAAGGTTGAAGTGTTTCCGGATAAAAAATTTATTAAAGGGAGTAATACAATCATTTACAATGTTTTAGATAGAGGTAAAATAATGCAGATTGATTTACAATTGCCGATGAAAATTAATTCTGTAGTCCAGAATGGTAAGAGACTCAAATTCGAAACCGAGGGAAGTGCACATTTCATCAAATTATCTGAAAAACAAAAAGTAGGGAAAGACTACGAGTTAACTATTTCTTTTTCGGGAAAACCAATTGAAGCAAAAAATGCTCCCTGGGATGGTGGCTTTTCCTGGACTAAAGACAACAATGGCAAGCACTTTATTGCAACATCCAATCAAGGGATTGGAGCTAGTGTTTGGTGGCCAAACAAAGATCATTATTACGATGAACCGGAAAACGGTATTACCATGTCAATAACAGTTCCTAAAGATCTTATGGACGTATCCAACGGACGCTTAATTGAGACCATTGACAATGGTGAAACTAAAACTTGGATATGGAATGTCGTTAATCCCATTAATAATTATGGCGTTAATATCAATATTGGCGACTATGTAAATTTTTCTGAAAAATATGAGGGGTTAAAAGGTGCTTTAGATATGGATTATTATGTACTACGTGATAATTTAGAGAAGGCCAAAGAACAGTTTACTCAGGCCCCACTAATGATGCGCGCCTTTGAATATTGGTTTGGCCCTTATCCTTTTTATGAGGATAGTTTTAAACTTGTTGAAGCCCCTTATTTAGGAATGGAACATCAAAGTAGTATAACTTATGGAAATAACTATCAAAATGGCTACTTAGGGAATGACTTATCTGACTCAGGCTGGGGGCTTCGCTTTGATTTTATCATTATTCACGAATCAGGTCACGAGTGGTTTGCCAATAATATAACGCACATAGACGTAGCAGATATGTGGATCCATGAAGGCTTCACTGCTTATTCTGAAAATTTATACCTCAACTATCATTTTAGTGACGAAGCTGCTTCCGAATATGTATTGGGAACACGAAGACTCGTTAAAAACGATCGTCCAATAATTGGTGTTTATAACGTAAATCAAGAAGGTAGCAGTGATATGTACTACAAAGGAGCGAATCTTCTTCATTCCCTGCGACAAATTATAAATAACGATGAAAAATGGAGAGCTATTCTTATAGGCCTAAATAAAACATTTTACCATCAAACCATTAGCAGTAAGCAAGTTGAAGAGTACATAAGTAAAAAGAGTGAAATTGATCTCGGCAGTTTTTGGGACCAATATTTACGAACCATTGAAATACCGAAAATAGAATATAGCGTTTCTGGAAAAAGTTTGAAATACAGATATACTAATATCGTGGAGGGTTTCGATTTACCGCTTATATTAATTATCAACGACAAAGAAGAGTGGATCACTCCTACTTCCGAATGGCAGACAAAAGAGTTTTTAAGTGATCTGAAAACTGTGCTTGTTAAACGTGACTTTTATGTTGAAAGTAAGGATTTTAAGTAGTGATGATAATGGGTGAAAATTAAGCAAAAAAAAACATACCTCCTTGTCCCTGAGTCTAATATCCGGGAAACTAAAAAACGGAAAAACCAAAGCTATACTTTCCAAGAAATATAGAATGGCGGAAATGGTTGCATCTTAATCACGAAAATCACAAACAAAGTATATCTCTTACCTTTTACAAGTTGGAGATTAAGACTCCATAAATAGGATGGAAAGAAGCTGTGAAAGCAACATTATAATCAGGTTGGATCAACAGCACAGTAAAAAGTTCAGGAGATGGAAGCGAGAATAATATTTGAGTTCCTTCAGTATTATTTATGGTATATTTAAAACATCAAATTATAACTACATGAGATTATTATTAACACTTCTATTCATAAGTTTTACCCTTTCAGTTCAAGCTCAAAAAAAGAAAGACAAAAAAGAGGAAATGCCTAAATGGGATGTCGCCAATCCCGGGACAGATTTCAACTATAAAGAACACAGTTTTTCTACTGATGAGGGTACTTGGATGAATCTAGACGTAAGTCCCGACGGACGAACGATAGTCTTCGATATGCTGGGCGATATCTATTCTATGCCAATCAGCGGCGGGAAAGCGAAAGTACTTCGGAAAGGAATTCCTTTTGAAGTTCAACCTCGATTTAGTCCAAACGGCTCAAAGATTTCTTTCACAAGCGATGCTGGTGGCGGAGACAACATTTGGATTATGAATACCGATGGAAGTCAAGCAAAACAAATTTCAAAAGAAGATTTTAGACTGTTGAATAATGCCGTTTGGTCACCTGATGGAAACTCATTAATCGCACGGAAACATTTTTCTTCGGGGAGAAGTTTAGGCGCAGGCGAAATGTGGCAATATCATATTACTGGGGGTAGCGGACTTAAATTAACAACACGCAAGAATGATCAGCAGGATGTAAATGAACCTTTTGTCTCTTATGATGGGAAATATCTTTACTATAGTGAGGATGAGTATCCAGGCGGATATTTTCAGTATAACAAAGATCCCAACGATCAGATTTATGTTATTAAACGCTATAGTTTTGAAGATGGAAAAACCGTTACAATTACCGGCGGACCTGGAGGTGCTGTGAGACCAACACCGTCTCGCGACGGAACAAAACTTGCATTTGTAAAACGTGTGCGCGAACAAACAGTTTTATATATTCACGATTTGGAAACTGGGGAAGAGTGGCCAATCTATGACCAATTAAACAAAGATCAACAGGAAGCTTGGGCCATTTTCGGACTGTATCCAAACTTCAATTGGATGCCCAATAACAATGAAATTGTTTTCTGGAGCGGCGGAAAAATTCATAAAATCGACATCAACGCTTTAACAACAACCAATATTCCATTCACTGTAGATGTAAAAATAGATTTAGCAGAAACAGTTCATTTCAACACTCCTATTGAGAAAGATAGTTTTACACCGAAAATGATTCGACAGGCAGTGACATCTCCTGACGGAAAACTTTTATTATTCCAAGCATTAGGATATATTTGGGTAAAAGAACTACCTAACGGCATCCCTAGCCGGCTAACATTTGGCACCGATTTTGAATTCGAACCACAATTCTCCCCAAACGGAAACGATATTGTTTACGTTGTTTGGAACGATGTTGAAAAAGGTGCCATTTTTAAGATTTCATCGTCTGGTGGTCAACCTCAGAAACTTACTTCAAAAAAAGGGATTTATCGCACACCTTCCTATGGTCCTAATGGAGGCTCTATAGTTTTCAGAAAAGAGAGGGGAAATACGGATCAAGGTTTTTCATTTACAAAAGAACCAGGAGTCTATATAATGGATAGCGACGGAAGCAATGAAACTAAGATTACCGTAAAAGGACAACACCCCATGTTCACAGTTGACGGGAAACGTATCTTTCTTCAAACTGGAGGTAGTTATGGCGGCGCAATCACGAAGAGTCTCATTAGTGTAAACCTTCAGGGGAATGACGAAAAAACGCATCTCAAATCGAAATACGGTAATCGATTGGTACCAAGCCCAGATAATAAATGGATCGCATTTTCGAATCTTCATAAAGTCTATTTAGCGCCCTTAGTATTAAACGGGCAAACCATAGATTTAGATAGTAAGTCAAAATCAGTTCCTGTATCACAAATCGCAAAAGATGCAGGGATAAATATACACTGGTCGCCGAATAGCAAAAAGGTAATGTGGACTTTAGGAGATGAATATTTTAGTAATGAGATTAAAAATCGATTTACATTTCTTCCGGGTTCCCCAGAAAAGATTCCAGACATCACTACTGAAGGAGTTAAAATTGGACTCACAGCGCCCATAGATAAACCATCTGGCAGAATCGCATTCGCGAATGCAAGAATCATTACTATGGACGGTGATAAAATCATCGAAAACGGAAACATCATTATAAAAGACAACAAAATTGAACAAATAGGCGATGCTTCAGAAACGCCTATTCCTGCAGATGCCAAAGTTTATCTTTCACTAGGTAAAACAATAATGCCGGGAATGGTCGATGCCCATGCACATATAGGTGCCTTCCGATCTGGATTAACAACGCAGCAGAATTGGCAGTTTATGGCTAATCTCGCCTTCGGCGTTACAACGTCTCACGATCCTTCCGCAAATACTGAAACTGTTTTTTCTCTTTCTGAATTACAAAAGTCAGGAGGACTAATCGGGCCGCGTCTCTACTCTACCGGATTTATATTGTATGGCGCCGATGCCGATTTTAAAGCGGTTATCAATAATTTAGAAGATGCACGTAGTAGTATTCGAAGAACCAAGGCGTTCGGTGCAAAAAGCGTGAAAAGTTACAATCAGCCGCGCCGTGAACAGCGTCAACAAGTTTTACAAGCAGCCCGAGAATTAAGTATTAATGTGGTTCCAGAAGGCGGTTCTACATTTTACCATAACCTAACTATGGTTATTGATGGACATACGGGAGTAGAGCATAATATCCCCGTGACCCCGGTTTATAAAGACGTTTTGGAATTGTGGGGAACTAGTAATACTGGCTATACCCCTACCCTAATTGTAAATTACGGCGGATTAAATGGCGAATATTATTACTATCAGCGAGACAATGTTTGGGAAAACGAGAAACTGCTCAATTTTACGCCAAGATCTATTATTGATAGCAGATCAAGGCATCGCACGATGGCGCCTCTAACAGAATATGAAAACGGACATATCCAAGTTTCAAAAACTGTAAATGATTTAAGTAAGGCTGGTGTGAAAGTTAATATGGGAGCGCATGGCCAATTACAAGGATTGGGAGCACATTGGGAAACCTGGATGCTTGTTCAAGGAGGCATGAGTAATTTTGAAGCTCTAAAAGCAGCGACCATCAATGGCGCTAATTATATAGGAGTGGGCGCCGACATTGGTTCCCTGGAAGTTGGAAAACTGGCAGACTTAATAGTGCTTTCAAAGAATCCACTTGAAGATATCGAAAACACACAGACAATTGAGAAAGTGATGGCTAATGGCCACTTGTATGATGCAATTACAATGAACGAAATTGGCAATCAGGAAAAAGAACGTCTACCATTCTTTTGGGAGTTAAGTAGGGCAAATCAGGCTTTTCCTTGGCATGAAGAATCCCAAGGTTTTATGGATGTTGGTTGTGGTTGTCACGTAGGTCATGAGTAATACCAATTTAATAATGAAATATCGTATTTCTATTTGAATTATTTTTAGTTCAGATGAGATAGAAAACCAATGCATATCCTTAGCTACGGATTTATTTTATATTGAAATATGGGCTAAAAAGAAACAAATTATATGCGACATTATATTGTTAAATATGTATAATACACCAACTAGGGCGCTCTGGAATTTTTACAAGGATATCTTGCTTTATATTGTGGCTTTTACAATACTTAGTAAAATAGTTTTTGGGAACCTAACTGCTGTTTTAATTTTCATCACTATTGGTATCTTTATTGGGTTTTTGGCCTTCTATTTACTAAAAAAGCAAGAGTTTTATTTTTACTATAATCTGGGTTTAACGAAATGGAAACTTTTTAAAGCAGTTCTCCTTATTAATCTATTGATCGGAACCCCAATTGTAATTATCACCCTGATGGTTGTAACTATGATATTTGGTGATTTTAAACTTCTCTCGATTTGATATTGAACTCTCTTTTTTGTTGAATCATTAAGTTTTAAGTAATATAAAATAGTACTGAAAAAGTAACAAATTTTATGCCTCAAGACAATGTTAAATTAATTTTAAATAAAGCTGAAAAGTCTTTTGGAAATAAGGAAGTTCTAAAAGATATCAGTTTTACGTGCGAGACTGGGGAAATTCTTGGGATTTTCGGGAGAAATGGCTGCGGAAAATCTACGTTATTAAAAATGATCTTCGGAACCTTAAAAGCTGATCATATGGAGATGAGCATTGATGGAGTTTCGGTAAAACCTAAAAACGTGATTGCTTCAAAGCAAATTGCTTATCTACCTCAGGATTCTTTCCTTCCGAAAAATGTTCGGGTACGGGATATTATACCGATGTATTTTTATTCTCAAGAAAAACAAGATGCGGTCTTCTATAATCCCGGTATTGCTAAAATTGCGGCCAAATACGTTGGAGATTTGTCGCTAGGCGAACTACGCTTTTTGGAAATTATTTTAGTGGGGACTCTCGATCATAAATTTCTATTATTAGACGAACCATTTTCTATGATCGAGCCTTTGTATAAGGATGCTATTAAGGAATTTCTTGAGACCTTAAAAACCTCGAAGGGAATTATTTTAACTGATCATTATTTTGATGATGTCCTTCAAACTACGACAAAAAATATTGTGATCTCAGAAGGCAAAAGTAGTGAAGTTCTTTCCAAAGAAGATTTAATAAAAATGAATTATCTTTCTAAAAACCATATGTAATTATGCAATTAGCTCAACTTAATATTGCTGAAGCCATCGCCAAGATGGATAGCCCTGTAATGGCAGGTTTTGTTAATAATACGGATCGCATTAACGCTATTGCCGAAGAAAGCGAAGGGTTTGTTTGGCGATTGGTTGGCGATGATAGTGACGACTCGTATTCAATCAATGCTTTTGATTCAGATTATATATTAGTCAATATGAGTGTTTGGCAAGATCGAGAGAGTCTTTTTAAATATGTATATAATTCGGGTCACGTTGAAATCTTCAAAAGGAAGAAAGAATGGTTTAAAAAAATGCTTAAAATGCATATGGTACTATGGTATATTGAAGATGGCCATATCCCAACGGTTGAAGAAGGGAAAGAGCGACTCGAATATCTTCAGCAGCGTGGGGAAAGTCCTTACGCTTTTGGTTTTAAAAGTAAATACCTTCCAGAAGATTTATAAATATAATAACCGAATTTTGTATCTTTAATTCACTACTAATGATTAGAGCAAAATATCAATCTGTTTTGGATTTAGGAGAAAAATTGAATATCCAAAACGGGGATGTAAATAAGAGATGGGGTAATTAAAAGTATGGGAGACTGCAAATACACCATATAAAAAAAACCTTCTTAGGGATGAAATAAAAAGAGTTGATGGAGATAACGCTACTGATATTGTGGCTGATATAAAAATAGACGATGAAACAATTTATCATCGTCATACTGTTGCAATTGATGAATCACTGAGCAAAATTGCTAAGCACTATTGTGATAAGCCAATGAAGTATACTGCTATATTCGAAGCAAATAAAGATGTTTTAAGCAATCCGGACGTAGTCGATCCTGGTCAGGAACTAATTATTCCTAACTTGTGAAATTCAAATTTTTTTGAGTAGAAAAGCTGCCTTTCAGGGCAGCTTTTTGTTTTGTATAAAATAAACTAGCTCAAGTTTTAGTCTCAGGGAGTTCTAGCGATTAAAGTCCACTAATATAGCCTCCATAAACATCTTTGAATCTAAGACCTTCAATCATATGGTACTTGCTTAGTTTCCTATACTCGACCAAAGCCCACAGGACAAACTCCTTAAAAAAGTAGCTGTCTTGTTCAGGAATATCTTTCACATAGCGCTCCAATAAATCATCTAACGGCTCAATACGATCTAATTGTAATTTATAATCCTCGTCCGATAAACTTTCAAGTAATTCAAAACCATCGTTTTGTTCAAAAAACCAAGCTACGATATCGTCATAAGGTTCCTGTTCTCCATCTTTTTGCAGTTTTTCAATTTTAGGGAAATACTGCACGAACTGTGTTTTAACGGCATCTGCTATTAATTGCTGTGCAACCTCCGAAGCTCCTTCTTGCTCCCCTTCATATACCAATTCAACTTTCCCAGTAATTGACGGAACAATGCCAATAAAATCACCTAAGCGAACGACCGTTGTTTCATCTCCATTCTGCAGTGCACGTCGCTCTGCTGTGCTTAATAGGTTTTGGAATGCAGTAATACTCAATCTTGCACTGACACCACTTTTAGCATCAATAAATTCATTTTCTCTCGCTTCAAAACTTATTTGTTCTAATATATCCTTTGCAAGCTCAGGCACATAAACATTTTTTTTATTTGCACTTGCCTCTGCTGTTTCTTGTTCGGTAATGGTTCGTGCAATTTCTAAACTATCAGGATAATGCGTAAGAATTTGTGAGCCTATTCTATCTTTTAAGGGAGTTACAATACTACCACGGTTTGTATAATCCTCTGGATTTGCCGTAAATACAAATTGAATATCTAAAGGCAGTCGCAATGAAAATCCGCGAATTTGAACGTCTCCTTCTTGTAAAATATTAAAAAGTGCAACTTGGATTCGCGCTTGTAAATCGGGAAGTTCATTAATTACAAAAATACATCGGTTCGCTCTTGGAATCATTCCGAAGTGAATTACGCGATCATCTGCATACGTTAATTTCAAATTAGCAGCTTTAATAGGATCAACATCTCCTATCAAATCTGCCACAGTAACATCTGGTGTCGCTAGTTTTTCTGCAAAGCGCTGGTCGCGATGAAGCCAATTAATTGGAGTCTCATCGCCCTTTTCAGCAAGTAAGTTTATCGCGAATCTCGAGATCGGCATAAATGGATCATCATTTATCTCACTTCCAGCAACTATTGGTATATACTCATCTAAGAAATTAACCATCTGCCTTGCCAAACGGGTCTTGGCTTGACCACGCAATCCCAAAAGGTTTAAATTGTGCTTTGAAAGAATAGCACGCTCCAATTGAGGAATCACAGTATACTCATACCCATGAATCCCTTCAAAGGTAGTTTCTTTTCTCATTAATTTCTGAAGCAGGTTTCGCCTTAATTCATCCTTAATGGTTTTATATTCGAATCCGGCGCCTTTTAATTCACCTAAAGTTTTAATATTTTCGATCTTCATGCTTTTATTATAATTTTTTCTTTATTCTTTTTTCTTTTTTCTAGGTTCTAGGTATGGTTACTTTTTTTTTAACTTCTTACTTTTTACTTCTCACTTTTCTCTACAGCAAATAATCACCTCAACTTCTTCTTCCTATTTGTTTCATAGTCGGTAAAAATCATTTCTCCCAGTCCTTGTAGTCCTGTATAAAATGCTTTACCTTGATTTGCCTCTGTGAAACGGTCAACGAACTGCTGCAAATAGGGGTCGTCTGCAATCATAAAAGTTGTTATTGGTATATGCAATTTTCTGGCCTGTGAAGCCATTGCATAACATTTATTAACTATGTATGGATCTAGTCCGTTGCTGTTTTTATAGTACTCGCCATCGGGTAGGTTTAAACAGCTGGGCTTCCCGTCGGTAATCATAAATATTTGCTTGTTGGTATTGCGTTTTCGTCTTAACATATCCATAGCCAATTTTAATCCAGCCACTGTGTTAGTGTGATATGGCCCAACATTAAGATAGGGTAAATCCTTTATTTTAATCGGCCAGGCGTCATTTCCGAAGACGAGAATGTCAAGTGTATCTTTTGGATATCTTGTTGTAATTAACTCCGAAAGTGCCATCGCAACTTTTTTTGCTGGCGTGATTCGGTCCTCACCATATAAAATCATACTATGGCTAATATCAATCATCAGCACCGTACTCATTTGTGCTTTAAAAGATGTTTCTTCAACCACGAGGTCATTTTCGGTCATAGAGAAGTTGTCAATTCCCTGATTAATCTGGGCATTTTTCAAACTTTCAGTCATGGATATGTGCGATAAAGAATCTCCAAATTGATAATTTCTGAACTCCCCGGTCTGTTCATCGCCTCTGCCTGAATGCTTTGTTTTGTGATTACCGGCACCACTGCGTTTTAATTTTCCGAAAATCTGCTCTAAAGCCATCTTTCGAAGTGATCGCTCTAATTTTTCTGTAATCGAAGTTTTTCCTTTGCCATTACCTTTCCCTTCTCCATCGGGTATAAATTCTTCTCGTATAAACCCTTTTTTCTTTAAGTCTTCTATAAAATCATCGATGGTATAATCATCTGTAGTAAGATTATATTCTTTATCAAGCTCTCTAAGCCAATCAATTGCTTCATCAAAATCACCAGAAGTATGCGTAATTAATTCTTGAAAAACTTCAAAAAGTCGCTCAAAGGGGGACTGTTGTTTTGGGGTGTGCTTGGTAAAAACAAAACCCATACTTCTCTTTTTTACATTCATTGTTTAAAAATAATACATTTAAAAATAATTCCGAAGTAGTTAACAGCTATTTATGAATTGCTTCTGAAACTATTTGTTAACTTTAGAAAATTCTAAAACACTTTAATTAGCTATCCAACCATTTTATGAAGAATATTTTACTTCTGATGCTTCTTGCCATCACCTCTACTTTATTTGCTCAAGAATTTTCGATGGAAATTTTAAAAGATTTAAAACCTCGTAACATTGGCCCTGGAGGTATGTCTGGACGGGTAACAGCCATTGATGTTGTAACCTCTAATCCAGATGTTATGTACGTTGGAACCGCTTCTGGAGGTTTATGGAAATCTACAAGTGGCGGAATAAAATGGAATCCAGTATTCGATAATGAAGCAACCGCTTCGGTTGGTGCTGTAGCGATTCAGCAATCAAATCCGTCAGTGGTATGGGTCGGAACTGGTGAGGGTAATCCACGTAACAGTTTAAACGGAGGATACGGAGTTTATCGATCCTTAGATGGGGGAAAGAACTGGGATTTAATGGGCTTAGAAAAAACGCGCCATATTCATCGAGTAATAATTGACCCAACAGACCCAAATACTGTCTATGTAGGAGCGATTGGTTCTCCTTGGGGTGAACATCCAGAACGAGGTGTTTTTAAAACTACAGACGGTGGAAAAACTTGGAATAAAATTTTATTTACTAATATCAGATCTGGCGTTGGTGATATGGTTATGGATCCTATCAATCCAAACAAGCTAATCGTGGCAATGTGGGAGCATAAAAGAGATCCTTGGTTTTTTAAATCGGGAGGTGAAGGTTCTGGACTATATGTTACGCATAATGGAGGTGATAGCTGGGAGAAGCGTACAGATAAAGATGGGTTGCCAAAAGGTGAACTCGGAAGGATAGGTATCGCGATTGCACCAAATAAACCAAATATTGTCTATGCGCTAATCGAGGCAAAGAAAAATGCATTGTACAAGTCTGAAGACGGCGGATTTACGTTCAAGAAGATAAATGATAAAAATGACATTGGAAACCGTCCCTTTTACTACAGCGATATAAGAGTAGATCCTGAAAACGAAAATAGAGTTTTCTCGGTGTATACTTACGTAAATGTATCTGAAGACGGCGGAAAAAACTTTGAACAATTGATGCCCGCATATGGGGTGGATAATGGCGTTCATCCAGATCATCACGCATGGTGGATTCATCCAACTGACGGAAGTTTTATGATCGATGGGAACGATGGCGGAATGAATATAACACGCGATGGTGGAAAAACATGGCGCTTTATTGGAAATTTACCTGTTGCTCAGTTTTACCATATAAATGTAGATAATGAATTTCCTTATAATGTCTATGGGGGAATGCAAGATAACGGAAGTTGGCGGGGCCCTGCTTATGTATGGAAAGCACAGGGTATTCGAAATGATTATTGGCAAGAAATTTCATTCGGGGATGGATTTGATGTAATTCCAGATCGTGATGATAGTCAGTATGGATGGAGTATGAGTCAGCAAGGATATGTAAGTCGATACGATCATATTACAGGAAACAATTATACAGTACGGCCTACACATCCAGACCCAAATGTAAACCTACGTTTTAACTGGAATGCTGCAATCAATATAGATCCTTTCGATAATAGTACGCTGTACTTCGGAAGTCAATTTGTACACAAAAGTATAGACAAAGGTTTAACATGGGAAGTTATTTCTCCGGATTTAAGCACCAACGACCCTACGAAGCAAAAGCAGGCCGAAAGTGGTGGATTAACAATGGATGCAACAGGAGCTGAAAACCATACAACAGTCCTTGTAATTGAACCCTCACCTCTTGAGGCGAATATGCTCTGGGCTGCAACAGATGATGGACGGGTTCATTATACACAAAACGGAGGTCAATCCTGGACAGATGTTTCAAAAAATCTAAAAAGTCTGCCCGTGGGAAGTTGGATCGTTCAAATTAGGGCATCAAATAAAAATAAAGGCGAAGCGCTGCTAGTGGCAAATGATTACCGAAGATTTAATTATACTCCTTATGTCTATCGCACTCACGATTATGGAAAAACTTGGGAACGAATTGCGGACGCTACGGATGTAATAAGTTATGCCCTGAGTATCGTTGAAGATCCAGTTGAAAAGAACCTACTATTTTTAGGAACTGATGACGGGCTATATATTTCCTTAAATGCGGGAAATAGCTGGACAAAATGGACCCATCATTTTCCAACAGTTCCAGTTAAGGATTTGGTTATTCATCCGCGGGAGCACGATCTAATTATCGGCACTTTTGGACGCGCAGCTTGGATTTTGGACGATATTCGTCCGTTGCGGGCGCTTGCTAAGAATAAGAGTTTACTTACTTCTGATATAAAAGTGTTCGACCCACCAACAGCTTATCAATCTACTTATCAACAACCTACAGGAAGTAGATTTGGAGGCGATGCAATATTCAATGGTGAAAATCGGGACAGCGGTGCCTTAATTAAGTTTTACTTTCAGAAAAAGAAAGATGAAAAAGTTGAGGACAAAGAAGATACCGATTCTGAAGGTGAGGATGATGAAACGGAGGATACTTCCGAAGAAAACAAGGGTGCGAGTAAAGATTCTATTTATTTAAAAATCTATGACGATACTAGATTGATTCGAACGCGTAAAAGAAAAATACCTGACAGTACTGGAATTTATACTTGGAAATGGCGACTTGATGAAGCAGGAGTTGACAGACCTTCTAGGAAAATTAGAAAACGTACTAATGAACCGGGAGGTACTACAGTTAAACCAGGTATTTATAGAGTTGACCTTGAATTTAATGGGAACACTTCATCGACCGCTATAAAAGTTGAAAGCGATCCAAGACTAAACATCTCAATGAAGGCTATTAATGAAAGTTATACTGCTTCAAAAGAAATCGAAGCAATGACTCAGACTGCCGCTGATGCTGTAAAACAGATGGTTGAAAGTAAAAATATAGCCAAAGAATTAAGCAAGAGATTAAAAGATGATGACTCCAAGAAATACAAGGAGGAAATAGCTATGAGTAAAAAAATAACTAAGAAAATTGATTCCGTTATTGCTATTTATATTGGGAAAGAAGACAAAAGACAAGGTATAACGCGCAATCCTGAAACTAATGTAATGCAGCGGTTGGGATCTGCAGGCTGGTATAGTGGTAGTCGGCCTAATGGGATAACAAATACGGAGACTCTTCTAATGAAACACGCAAAAGATGCCTTAAATGAAGCATTAAGGCAAACCAATAGTTTTTTCGAAAATGAATGGAAGATATACAAGACGCGATTAGAACAGGCAAAAGTTTCACCTTTTAAGGATTTAAAGAAATTTAGCTTAGACTGATCGGTTATCATTTAGACCAACAAATGTTTTGTAATTGGACGGTAATCGTCTTATCTTGCATTTATCATTATACTAATTCATAAATAAAAAAAATGATGAAAAAATTTGGAATATCATTAGTGGCCATAGCTTTAATAGCGTTCATTGGTTGTAAAGAAAATAAAAAGGATGCAGAAGAAATTGTGTTTGAAAAAACAGAAAAGGTTGTTAAAGCTGCTGTAAAAAAGACTACACCAAAATCTGTTTCATTTGCCTTAGAATCTAAAAGTGAGAGCACTACAGTGGGGAAAGCCGAATTCACAGAAGTGAATGGAATGGTAAGGTTCGAAATGAAGCTGAGTGGATTAACGGAAGGAGTTCACGCAGTTCATATTCATGAAAAGGCAGATTGTTCCTCGCCTGATGGCAAATCGTCTGGAGGTCATTGGAATCCTACTATGGCAAAACATGGCAAATGGGGAGATGCTGAAGGTTTTCATAAAGGTGATATTGGTAATTTAACTGCAGGTGAAAATGGAGATGGTGGGATTTCAATGGAGACAGATGAATGGTGCATTGGGTGCGATGATGAGAATAAAAATATTATTGGCAAAGCAATTATAGTACATCAAGGTGTTGATGATTATACCACGCAACCTACTGGTGCTGCTGGAGGAAGAGTTAGCTGTGGAGGTATTATTGAGTAATTATCGAATTAGAACACAACAAAAAACCGTCTTTAAGAGCTTTAAAGATGGTTTTTTTTATGAGTCAAATCAAAATGTTTCTTTTTAGTGAAATCAGTGAATATTGAAGTTTACTTTATGTTTCACTTTGATTTTCAATTTACTGTTATATACTATTCAAAGATGGTGCCGAAATTTAAAAAGCTTTTGAATAATCTATTAGATTTTATAAATTTCAAATTATATTTATAAGCGACTAGCAAGACCAAACTAACAATGAAGCAACCAGATGCTTTAATTATAGAATTGCAAAAAGGGAATGAAAAGGCATTTTTAGAATATACAGCTTATATTCCGAAGCAATTCATGGGATTAAGAAAGTTCATCTATGCTATAAATCACTGATGTATAGCGATTTAGGATGGGCAGCCGCTATTCTTTGCATTGGCGGTGTTTTCTGGTTGCTACAACAGAATCATGGCTTAACGGAGAACGTTGAAATTACTACGACTGAAAATACTGAACTTCAGAAAGATAATCAGTTTATGGAAGGACAACTAGCTGAAGCCAATGTAATTATAAATATTATTCGGTCCAAAACATATAATTCAATTACATTACCTGGTAATCAAGCCGAAGCCTCCAATGCATTTGCTAAGGTATATTATAATAAAACTGAAAATGTAGCATACATAGATACAAAAGGATTACTAACTCCTCCAACCGGCAAGGTTTATCAAGTATGGTCTCTTATAATGGAATCTCTAACTCCAACTAGCGTTGGACTTATTGGCACTATTATAGATGAAGACAAGGGAGTCTTTAAGTTTGAAAATATTCCCGTCCCAGAAGCTTTCGGTATTACACTGGAACCTATGGGCGGCAGTACATCACCTGCACTTTCTCAATTATATACCCTTGGTATAGTTAGCCCTTAAAAGATCGAATATTTACAATTCGAACTGACTCACATAAAAAAAGATAATCAGAGAATCGACTTCATTTTTGAAATACTATAATTTTTCAATTTCTCGCATGATTACCGGACCCAATTCAAATGCAGCATCATTTAATTCAGCTTTTAAACCGGGTAGTTTATCAACCATCCCATTAGCTTTATAAACTAAAGCGCTTATGTAAGTCGCTTTAGGCTCAAAAGTCCGTCCTGTTACATAGCTTTTAATCGTCATCAGTGCTTTATCACTTTTTCCAGCCATTAACTGGGCATACGCTAATAACTGATATGCTTCGGGGGTTGCGCGATTTTCGACTTCCAATTTCGCCAGACTCAAGGCATATTCAGGCTTGGTCTTGGCATACAACTCAATTAAATAGGCATTATACATATCTCCATAATCTTTAGTTGCCAAGGCCTTTATAAAGTTTTCTTCTTGAGCTTTTACTTCGGAATGATTCTCGTCAAATTCAGCCAATTCAGCTTTGAGTAAATAATAATCGGGAACTTTATGGTAGGTTGAAATTGCATCTAGTATTCTGGTTGCCTCAGCAGAATTTTTTTCAGAAGCATAAACAATCCAGGCAATACTTTTTTTCGCATAAGCATTATCCGGTTGCAGTTCTAGGGTCATTAAATAATGCTCATAAGCATCCTTTAACCTTCCGGCGTGACTATAAAAATCGGCTATGTTCGAATAGGTCCAAACTTTTAAAGATTCAACGCCTCCAGATTCGGCGATGTTTTTTGCCTGCTCCATATAGCGAATCGCCGCATCCAAATTGCCTTTATGATCACTCCATTTTGACAGCCGAATTAAATAATTATGGTCGGCGTTGTTTTTTATTTTACCCAAAACTTCATCCGCTTTGCGATAATCGCCTAACTCCATTGATACATCAAATAACATAAACTCTGTTGCTCGTCTATTATCTGGAAATTCATATGCACTATCCAAAAGGACTTTTGCTTCTTTAAATCGGTGCTGCGTTATATAATTATGGGCTAGCGATCGCAAATAGGTGTCTTTATTCCTTGCTGAAAGTCGGAGCGCTTTCTTTATTATTTTTTCCGCAGTATATAGGTCTGAAATATCACCTGTAATAGTATACAAAGATGTATACAAACCAGCAATTTTACTAAGTGCAATAGTACTTAATGAATCTTTTGTAAGACGAAGTTTCCAAAAAACCAATTCATTTAGGGCTTCATCTTTTGAAGGCGTCATAGTTGCCGTTAGATATTCTTCATAATCTAGAACCGAGGTGATTTCCTGAGAGTTATCTCTTGCGCATCCCACCACTAAAAGCAAACATGTGAGTGTTATTAGATTCTTCATAAATTCGTTATGAAATAAAAGAGACTGTCTAAAAAGTTGGTTTTGATGACTGTTCGAGCGCAGTTGAGAACTACTAGTCCTTGACTATGCAAAAAGGTTTCTACTTTAGATTATCCTGAGCGAAGCCGATGGACTCGACAAGACAATTTGACTCATTTTCACTTTTTAGCTAGCCTCTTTTCTTTATTCAATCCACAATTTAAAATGCATTAGTTAGATATGGAAAACTAGTAGAAAATGCAGCATCATTTACTGAAACAAAATCACTCACTAAAGTCGGATTATCCATACCTGCCGGACCACCAAAAATTAGAAGTAATGATACGTCAATAACATCATCACTTAAGGTTCTTCCGGTTAGAATTTCAGTACCATTAAAGTATGTGGTAATTCCAGTTTCAGCGACCCACAGAACGTCATTTGACAAAACTGTCGTGAATGTCGCTGCATCCAGTCCCAGTGCATTTGTCGTATATGCTGGGTTCAATGTCAACAAATTGGTTTGAAAATTGGTTTGAAAAGCAGCTTGCATATTGCTTGGTATTGTAACATTAAAGGCGTCTTTCATTCCAGTAGTGCCAAAAACGGTATTAATTCCTGGACGTCCCATTTGATCTTCCTGAGCATAGGTTCCTGTGAAATCCAATCCTGCTAAACAAGCTTCGCAATTAGTGCCGCCACAATCTACCCCCATCTCATCTCCATTCTGAAGGCCATCATTGCAGGTAGCTAGTCCTATGACATTTCCATTATCATCTGCATCTTCACATTGAACGAACAATAAAGCTGCACAAATAGCTGTAAAAGTTACTATAAATTTATATGTTTTCATGTTATTCTTTTTTCGAATTATTACTTTTTATTGTTTTCTTTTCGCCTCAACCCAAATCCCATAAACGGATGTTGTTGGCGCAAGTGGATTAGCACCAACTGTACCTGAACCCAAAAGTGCTTTCGGAACTTCAATTACAACCGATAGTACATTAGTACCTGCAAAAGTATCTGTCCCAGGGTTATTGAATCCCGTAGTTGCCCCATTTAAAATTTCGTTGTATCGCGCAAAATCAAAGTAAAAAGGATCCTCTCGAGGACCAGCAAAAAACATCATACCATTAGTCGTAGTAGTCTCGATTTCTGTGGTTGTAGATATTTTTACACTACCTGATAGATTAGCACTATCGATTGTACTATTCAAACCTGTCTGAGAAGATTGAACCGCTACTGGACCAAAAAAGTACATAGTATCTTCCATAGTGGATGGATCGGTCCTCTTAATGATTTGAATTACTTTATCTTCAACTAGATCATTGTTATTGTCAATGTTTATTTCCAACAAAACATTTTCATCGAATACAGCTTGCTCTGTTGGTCCTCCCGGAGCCAATATTCCTTGCACATTAACTACGAACACCAGATTATTGGGATCTTCACCTTGAAAGGCATAAAAATCGGAAATATCCGTTGATGTGCCTGATATTGAAGGAGCATCAATATGGTCTGCAGCAATTAGTACAACAGAAAGCACAGCTAATCCCAAGCATCCTATTACTGCAAAAAATTTTGTTTTTTTCATAATTTAAGTTATTATTTAATACTTATTTTTACTTGTTGGAATTATTTACAATAAAAGTAGTTCCTTGGTTTTTTTAAAATCGTTAATTTTTTACTAATTTCAAAATTAGCGTATTAGTGTAATACAAAAATAGTTTTTTTAAACCTATGAACCCATCCGCAGCCGACTGGATTCCAAAGTTTTTGAATCGATTTAAGAATCAAGAACTTATAAACGACTTTAAAGACGAAAAATTCTTCTATAATAGATTAAAATCTATTGGCTTCATATATGGTGTTTCAGTGTTTGCAGTTCAAAACGAGCCCGTAAGTCATTTGAAGCTTACTAAAGAAGAGTTTACTAAGATTAATCTTTTCCATGCGCTCTTATTCACCTTTTTCAGTAAGAATCAGACTGCTTCCTTTGACGATGCTTTTACAGTAATAGTTGACTTTTACAATAACATTGGGAAAGGTAAGACTGGCTTTTTTCAAAAATTCACACTATCACATAGTTCAAGTAATAATCTGGAGCAGATACTAGCAGCACGATTATACGAGGCTAATAATTTATTTAAAAAAAGCCCTGCATCATTAGTGACATATGCTATGTTATATTCTGATATACTAGCCTTTAGAGAATTTTTAATTTCCCCAGAAAATCTTAAGCGACATATTGATGAATTGGAAACGACTATTATTAGTTGTAGTTTTTTAGCACTTACATCTAAGGAAAAAAAGAATAAAGATGACATTCATTTATTAGAGTTATTCGAATCTTCGTCAGATTATTTGATAGGGAAGTCCAATTCAGGACAGATATTTACTCTGGAAGGAATTCAGCACCTCACACAAAAAAGTATTTTAGAAAAAAGATATCTTCTAGATCTCTGCATTTTGGCAATTCATGACGATCATGAAGCCGATGCTTCAGAATACAAGTTTTTGAAGCAATTATGTGTTGTCCTAAATTTTTCTAAAGATGATCTCGATGATTCTATCCAAAGTTTAAGGAATTTTTCGACCATGCATTCTGGTAAAATTCAGCTTTTTGAATATTCTAATCCGGTCAATCAATTTTACAAACAATCTACAAAGACTGTCAAAAAGTTAATATTGAGAAATAAAAATAGATTAGGAAAAGAATTGGATGAAAGTGGCGAGTTGCTGGTCTTATTGGGGCAATCTGCCTTGAGAGATCTCAATGCTGAGGAAAAAACTAAGGTAAAAGAACAACTACTTGATATTTGTAAAACGATTCCTTCTCTAACGATCTTCTTACTTCCTGGTGGCACATTATTACTTCCATTATTAGTAAAGTTTATACCGAAGTTATTGCCTTCTTCTTTTCAGGATAATAGAATCGATAAACATAAGGACTGATTTTACATTGATTATTTTTTATTAATTATTATCCATTGTCTATTAATTATTGGTCTGTGAAGAATGTTGAATTGTTTATTCGTTGATGCGTGTTGGGTATTGGGTATTGGATGAAATATACAAATAATGTAACTTTATAATTATCTAAAAGTCCATCTTTGAAGATTTGCGCATCGAACATCCGAAAATCTAGAAATCCAACTACACAACTCAACAAATAAACAATGATTAATGAACAATAATCAATTTCTAGCTATTCAAGCCATAGCTTAAAATCCTTAACTCTTTCTCTTGCAACAATAATCTCTTGCTCCCTAAAGCTATTTAATTTCAATTGTAGGCGAGAATTCGTGTATGAAATAATATCTTTAATAGCATTTATATTTACATAGAATTTTCGGCTTATGCGAAAAAATGTGTCCGGAGACAACTCCTCCTCTAATTGTTCAAGTGTTGTATCTAAAAGATAGTCTCTTCCCTCGATTGTATGTGCGTATGTTCCTTTGTTTTCAGAATAAAAACATTCTATTTCATCAACTGGTATCATCTTTATATGTTGACCAATTTTAGTTGTAAAACGTTTCTTATATTCTCTTCCAACAGGATTAACGAGTAATTTTTTAATATCATCAAAGTTAACTTGTAGACTCGTTGATTCAGGCTTTAAAGATTTATATTTAGTTACAGCTCCCTCTAATTCCTCGTCATCAATAGGTTTTAATAAATAATCGATACTATTCAGCTTGAAGGCTTGCAACGCGTACTCATCAAAGGCTGTGGTGAATATAATTGAACTCTTCACTTCTACCTCATCAAATATTTCAAAAGATAAACCATCACTTAGCTGAATATCAAGAAATATTAGGTCTGGATGTGGATTATTTGAAAACCAGGCTATCGATTCCTCAACACTATTCAGCATTACACTAACATTAACATCCAGTCGCTCAAGCATTCGTTGAAGTCTTCTGGCCGATGGTTTCTCATCTTCGATTATAATAACATTCATATGGTTAATTCGTTAATTGATTGATAACAGTAAGTTAGTTTTAAAGCAAGACAGCTTAGCAGATAGCGCTATTCTTTATCGAGAATTTCTTGAATTTTTTTATCCTCCCATCGTTTAATAAAATTACTATTAAAGTTAAAATAAAGAAGTACATACAGCGCATGAAAAAACAACCCAATTCCCCACATAAGTGCTGTGAAATAATTCCCTAGGCCAGAGAAATCTATAGCTTGACTACTAAAAACATTGGCGTTAAAAAGAATCATTAACGAATTAAGAATCACGTAAACACAAATGTGCCCATAGAGTCCTTTCAGATCTTCCACCTTTTTCTTCGCTTTTAAATATTCTAATTTATGTTTCGTTTCCATTATTCCAGAATATTAAAACTTTATTGATGAGTCGTTGTCGTTGTCCTTATCCATATATTCTTTAATCTTTCTTTCCTCCCAATCTTTTCCGTAAATCGGATTCCAATTGAAGGCCTTAACCCCTTGAAAGAACACTCCAATTCCCCAACCAAATGCTGCCCATAAAAACCAAGCATATCGCCATTCGTTTGAATAATAATTAATTCCAGCTAGAAATGATATAACGATAATGTACATTATTAATCCAGTATAAAACTTCTTGATTTCGGCGACTTTTCGTTTCGCTTTAAAATAACTATTGTCTTTTTTATTAGGTTCCATAATTAGTGTTTTTAGATTATTATTCAAAAATACGGTGACTTTATCTTGTTTAAAAAAGGATGCTTCTCAACTGTAGTTATTGCCCTCTGAATTGTTAATAATTATCTTTATCCATATAGTCCCTTATCTTTCGTTCTTCCCAATCTTTTCCGAAGAATGGATTGTAGTTGAAAGTTTCTGCCGCATGTCCCAGCACTCCAAATCCCCATCCCCCTATAGGGAAAACAGCCCATGGAAACCCTGCGTTGGATTGAAAGTTTAACCATATAAAAATTGGTACAAATATGAGATATATGGTGGTGTGAATGTAAAATCCTTTCACTTTTTCGACCTGCTCTTTTGCCAGAGCGTATTTTTTTTCTGAAATATGTATATCCTGTGTTCTCATTATTATAGTTTCTTTTGTTAGCATAGGTATTGAAATGCTAAATTGATTTGTATTTTCATTTATTGTAACGGGGCGGTTGGTCAATAATTCGTAACGCTGCTGAATATTCTTCAATCCAACTCCTGTACTCTCTTTTATAACTTGTTTAGGTTGTACATTATTCGAAATAATTAAATTCCCATCTTCTTCTATAATAGAAATATGTAATTTCTTTGAAGGGGTGACTTGATTATGCTTTACAGCATTTTCGAGCAATAATTGCAGTGATAGTGGAACTACTTTTGCCTCGGGATTTGATATACTATCAGGCTTTGTAAAGACTATACTGTCCTCAAATCGCATTTTCATAAGCGACATATATAAATCTGCAAATTTCAATTCTTCCGCTACTGTCACTAAGTCCTTACTTTTCTGTTCTAAAACATATCTGTAAACTTTAGACAGTGCTGTAGTGAACTTTGTCGCAGCTAAAGGATTCTCTTCTATCAAGCTCGTTAGAACATTTAAGCTGTTAAACAAGAAATGAGGATCTAACTGATTTTTTAATGCATCAAACTTTGCAGAAGCGGTTCCAGCGATTATTTTTTGTTCCTTAACTTTATTCTCTTGTTTATAACGGTAATAAAAGAAGGAATAGAAAATAAGAAGGATTACCATGGAGATAATAAAACTGATATAATATTTCCCTGGTGATTCTCCACTAACAAACGTTTCAAGGCTTTCACCTTTTATAACAACACCGTTTACTAAGTTTATCATGAAGATGCAAAACAAAGTAATTATAACACCTCCTATGATTCCCTTTACAAGGTGTTTCAATTTAAAAAAATCACTTTTATACTTTTTAAGAAAGTAAAATATTAAAAGAGCATTGGAACCGTAAAGCACAACTGAATAGATCTGATTATAAATTAGGTCAGAAACAAATGATCCATTTCTGAAAAATACCCCAACATTTGCGAACCTAACGATTCCAAGAACTATAAATACCAGTAGACCAATACCAAATGCTTTTCCTAACTCCTTTAAAATAAATTTCATTATTCTTTACAAGTTTTTACCATTACACCTTCTGCATATTCTTTCCCGCCTTGAGGAAAAAACTCACCTTCTGGAACAAAAGTATCAAATAAGGCAACGGCACGTTGTACCTCAGGGCAGTATTTATCTATTGGCTGTCCAAAAAACTGAGCCGATCCCATATCCCATTCTGTTTTACCTAAAACAACTCTCGGGTTATCAGGCGCTATTTCCATAGCCTCTTTGTAAATACCTGCAATTTTAGCCGAATAGGTCATTCCATATTGCTGGCCATCAAACACAACCCAAGCTGTATACAATTGTGCCTCTATGACCATAATTTCTGGGTTATTTTTTGAAATTGCCATAGCGTCGTTTAAAAAATCTCTAGCTTTCCCTAGTTGAGCTGTAATCTTAGCTTTGTCTTTTTCATTAAAACTGTTTAATATATTTACCTGAGCTACGTAAAATGATGGTAACCAATTGTCAGGCTCGGCCGTGGCAATGCGCTCAAATAAATTAGCGGCCTCCCAAGGTTTACCATTTTTCCAAAGGTCGAATGCCTTGGTCATGCCCAACTGATATTTAGTTTTTGTTTCTGTTTCCGTTGTTTGACTAATCGCGCTAAACGAGATTAAAAAGATCAATATAATTGTAAATTTTTTCATAATTTGATTGTTATTTGACTGTTATAGTATTATCAATCCTGCAAGTAACAGTAATGCGCTCAAGATAAATAAAACTTTTAATGATTTGTGTTTTCCAGAATTTTTAAGCCAAATTCCAGACATAATTTTAAAATTACTATAGTTTAATATTTTGTTTTACTAGCTGTCCGTTCTTCACTCCGAACTTTGCTTCTTCCCATTTTGGTGGCCCAAAGTTGGCAGGAGCATTATTGGAAGCTCCTGAAGCTTCGGAAGGGTAAAAACCCATTACCATATTCAGCCTTCCATTTTCATCCTCATCGTGCACGACTGAAATTGCATAAATACCATCAGGAACATCTGAAAAGATAACCTTAGCCTCATTATTTTCTATTTTTGATATTTTACCAAGAAGTCTTTTTTCGAGAAAACTCTCCGCAGAATCATACAATGCTATCATTGCAGTGCCATCATTGTTATCAAATCCGGACATTGATACTTCGATCGTATTTTGACCGTGCATAAAAAGTCCAGTAAGCAGTAGGGTTAAGTAAGTGATTATAGTTTGCATAGTTTTTAAGTTTTAGACCAACCTGATCATTATTATAATGTAAATATCTATCAAGACAGTAGCTTTTTAAAAAGTCAAATACCCAAATGTCATATTTAGTGGACGAACTGTTGTTTGAAGGGGTCTAGGTTTTGGGTGTTGGGTGCTGGGTTGCCTTTTCTCTTTGAATTTCTGTTTTCCGTCTTCAGTCTCAATTCTTACTTTTGACTTCTTTTGTTAGTCTTGAGTCTTGCCCCTTTTTTCTCACATCTCACATCTCCCCTCGCACACAGTCACTTCGAGTGAAATTCAATTTACGCAAGTAAATTTGAATTTAGTATCGAGAAGTCATTCTTTTAACCGGCACCCAGAACCCAACACCTAAAGATTATCCAATTGATTATCCGTACCATCATCGCTGATCGTCCAAAAGAAGCCTACAAAAAAGAACTGATCTGCCGCTGGCAATAGTGATCTACGATCAAATACGCCGCTAGTATTTGGTGTGTTAGAATATTGATAGCCATTGACATTTGCGAATCCTAGTGCATTATTAACAGATACATAGAGTATTTTTTGCTGAGAAATTAGATATGCCCAATTAAGACTTATACTGTGATAATCTTTCAGTTTGTCCTGAAGGAAACCAGGTTTGTTCAAATCGGTGTAAGTCCGGCCGCTACCATACTGATAACTGAAACCTATCTGACTTTTCCAATCATCAATCCAATATTTAGCCACCACCGAAAGATTGTGTGTATTTGCATATGATGGCGTTGCTGTAGTTGGAAAATTTTGATATTTTCTTTCGGTGTCTAATAACGAATAACTCACCCAATAATCGACATTCTTGATAGATTCATCGTCTCGCCAAAAAAGATCAATTCCCTGCGCATATCCGTCGCCATCACTTGTATATACACTATTAAATTGGGGCGTATCAGTATTATAAGAGGCTAGGTTATTATATTCCTTGCGATACGCTTCAGCTCTAAATATTCTATTGTTTGCCGAATATTGGTAATTCATAATAAAGTGCTGGGTCTTTTGAGCTCTCAGATTATTATTGAATTTGAGAACATCGTTGTTTGGCTGCTGATAAAAATCTCCATATGCCAATGATAACTGACTACTTCTCCCCGTTTTATAAGCCAATGAAGCTCTAGGAGAAATAGTAAACTCGTCAAAAGCTGCGCTATATTCACCACGGACACCCAACTTCATAGCAAACTTTCTTGAGAATATTATATCGGCTTCTGAAAAAAGTCCGCTTATATTATTATTGAAACCATAGTTGGTATTGAAAGATGTATCTGCAAAATCTTCAGTGAAATCTGTTAAAAACTGCTCCGCCCCAAAGTTTAATTTAAATCGGCTGCTAAATCTCTTTCTAAGCTTTAACTTTAGATGAGCAGAGTTTTCAGTGTTATCAATATTCAATGATTCGACATCGGCCTTCTTCTTCGCCCCCGTATAACTAACACCGCTAAATATTTTCCAACGAGAACCTAAGTCCCCAGTATAGCTGGCATTGGTATAAAAATTATTATTCTTCAATTTAACATTAATACCAGCTGGTACATTAATGTCTTCTTGTGTTAATTGAAAACCTGTAGTATCAAAAGCAGTGTATACTTTCAGAAGTCCTGTTTCAAACTTTTGACGAAAAACAGCTTCCCCAGATATCACTTCAAAAGGTTTTTGCCAATCGTTACGGTCTGGAAACAAGGCAACATAGGGTGCTAGATTTATGTAAGATCCATTAACGCTCAAAGAACTCTTATTCCACTTTTGTGTATTCCCAAGTCCTAGTCCGACAGTCATAATTGAAATATCCGTTTTTTCTTGGACTGGCTCATCTATAGTACTAAGCAACAAAACTGACGAAAGTGCCTGTCCGTATTCTGCAGAATAACCCCCAGTAGAGAAGGTAATTCCGTCGAACAGAAACGGACTGAAACGCCCTCGGGTTGGTGTATTATTAGTTGTAGGAGTATAGGGTGTAAATACGCGAACTCCATCAATAAAAATTTGCGTTTCATTTGCGTCTCCCCCACGCACAAAAAGACGACCATCTTCGGCAACGGTTGTTGTCCCAGGTAATGTCTGGAGCGCTCCAACGAAATCACCCAATGCACTTGCTGTAGTAACAACATCCAAAGGTTTTAGAACAGAGATTTTACTGTTATCACTGGCTTCAAATGTCCCCGCCGATAATACGACGGTATCTAACGAATTTACATCTTCTCGCAGCACTACTTTTAAGTTTTGCATTTGATTTATGGTCGCTGCCATTACAAAAGTCTCAAAAGAAACCGAGGAGAACGTTAGCGTTTGAACACCGGTTTCGGAAGTTTCAAAAGAAAAAACTCCTTCAGCATTCGTTGATGCCCCATCGTAGGTGCCTTCAAAATAAACATTAGCTCCTTCTATTGGTCTTCCATTAGATTCTGTTACTAGCCCCGAAACTGTAGTTTGACTTATAGCTGTAAGGGGTACGAGGCATATAAAGATGGCAAGAAAAATAAAATGTGAAAATCGTTTTAAAGAATTGTTCATGTTGTAACTAGTTAATTTTATAGGACAAAAGTGATACAAACATGAATGCTTTCAGAATAAAAAAAACCGAAACGTAATATTCAGCTACTCAAATGTAAAATTAATATTGAATATTTCGAAAATTGGTATCTTTATAAAAAAATCATGAAGACACTTTATACTTTCCTATTTGCTATTCTAGTCACAGCTAATCTTATGGCACAAGATACTTTTTCAATTATCGCTGTTGATCCTGTGACTGGTGATATTGGTTCTGCAGGAGCTTCCTGTGTCACTGGTATAGGTGCTGGCGGCATTATAGATATCATTACTGATATTATTCCTGGTAGAGGTGGTGTTAATTCTCAGGCGTGGGTTTGCATCCCGAATACCAACCTTCAAAACGCAATAGCACAAATGGAATCGGGATCTAGCCCTTCAGAAATTATTGATTATTTATTGCTAAATGATTCTTGTAGTAGTCAAGGTTTTAATCCAGAATACAGACAATATGGGATCGTAGATCTTGATGCTTCTGGAAACCCGAGAGCGGCCGGATGGACAGGAAGCTTAGCAGATAATTATAAAGAAGATCGTCAAGGGGCTAATTTTAGTGTGCAAGGGAATATTCTCTTGAATCAGACTGTTATAGACAATATGGAGACGAATTTTGATATTACTACCGGGACATTAGCAGATAAACTTATGGCTGCGATGCAAGGAGCCAATTTTGCTGGCGCAGATTCGCGCTGTCTTGCAAGTGGAACATCATCTACTACTGCATATTTGCTAGTATATAAAGCAACTGATAACCCTAATGATCCTTACATCCGACTAAATGTTGGACAACAAGCATCGGGAGTCGAGCCTATAGATCTTCTTCAGGATTTATATAACAATTTTTTAGGTGTTGAAGAAAATACCATAAAGGAAAAAATTCAGCTGTTTCCTAATCCTGCTAACAATAGACTTTCTTTAATAATTGATACTTCTATATCTTCAATGTCTTATGAACTTATTGATATTTCAGGAAAAAAATTGATTACAAACAACGAGCAATCAGTTAACAACAAGAGGCTGGATATAAATATTTCAGCTTTAAATACAGGTGTCTATTTCCTTAGAGTGGCAACTAATTTAGGAGAGATTACCTTAAAGTTTATTAAAAATTAGGTAATCAATGAGTTAATGAATTAATGAGTGAGTTAGTGAATTAATTTAGTTGAATCGTGTAATTGTTTGGTCACTGAACGGAGTTGAGCTGTAGTTGTTTGGAATTTTAGAGCAAAATGTTACTTTTAAGCTACGATGACATGAATCAATGAGGTAATGAATTAATGAGGTAATTAATCAAGGAGTCAATGAATTAATTTTTTTACATTTCAAAAATCAGCAATCAGCAATCAACAATCGTGAAGTGGTTTAGGGTAAAATATTTACCTCAAACTACGATTACACGATTCAACAAACCTCCTGCTTCCCGCTTAAGTCTATTCATTTTTTTCGAAAAGGACGAATGATCAAACGGGCGGCTCTGTCGTAATTGATATAACTATAGGTCCAATTAAAAAAGGTGATCACCCTATTTCTAAAACCTACTAAAAACCAAAGATGAACAAACATCCATAAGAACCAGGCTAAAGCTCCTGCGAAGTGCATGTTCTTAACATCGCAAACCGCCTTATTACGTCCTATGGTCGCCATTGTGCCTTTATCAAAATATGAAAAGGGTTCCATCTTTTTATTGGCTAGTAATCTTTTAACATTTTTACCTAGCTGTTTTCCCTGCTGTATAGCTGGTTGCGCAACTTGTGGATGTCCTTTCGGATAGTTCTCGGTAGTCATTAGTGCAATATCTCCCAAAGCATAAATAGTATCAAATCCGTCAATTTTATTAAAATTATCTACTTTGTAGCGATTGGTTCTTTCAACTAAGGAATTCCCGTCGATTCCATTAATTGGAGCTCCTGTTACGCCCGCCGCCCATATAAAAGTTGACGATTCGAAATTTTCATTTTCGGTATAAACTGTTTTACCATCGTAATCCTTAACAATTGTATTTAAGTGAATGTTCACCCCTAGATTAGTCAAAAATTTATGAGCTTTTGTTGATGCATGGTCGCTCATTGCAGCCAGTACTTTTGAGGAGCCTTCAATTAGGTGAACTTTCATTTCATTTTCATCGAGTTCGGGATAGTCAAATTTTAAAATACCCCTTCTGAATTCTGCCAATGCTCCCGCGAGCTCAACCCCTGTAGGTCCAGCCCCTGCAATAACAAAGTTAAGCAGACATTTCCTTTCAGTTTCTGAATCGGTTAGATCTGCCTCTTCGATATTTTGTAATATCAAAGACCGTATATCCAATGCCTGCGGTATGGTCTTCATAGGCATGCTATTCGCTTCGATACTTTTATTTCCAAAGAAATTAGTGCGAGTGCCCGTTGCAATCACAAGATAATCATAGGACAGGCTTCCAATAGAAGTTTCAATGCGACTTCGCTGTGTATCGATATTTTTCACTTCAGCCAGTCTGAAATGAAAATCATTATTCTTTCTGAAAACTTTCCGAAGTGGATATGCAATTGAATCCGGCTCTAAACCGGCAGTTGACACTTGATAAAGTAGTGGTTGAAACGTATGATAATTGTGTCGATCGAAAAGTACAATTTGAACCTTAACTTTCCGTAATTGATTGATAAAAGAAACACCTCCAAATCCGCCACCAATAACAATAATTCGGGGTACTTTTGTCTCAGGTATATTCATACTTTTATAATTAATTCATTGCTTCATTAACTCATTAAATCATTGTCTCATTAACTAATTAAATCATTGCCCTCAAAGTTACTCTTTGTTCAGGAAGTCTCTTTAAAATCGGTTAAATATTATGACATTTGTAACAAAGTTTCATCAAGAACTACTAATGTGGTAACCAACACACCGTCATTGAATAAAGAACTTGAACATAGTTTTGTAAAAGAACTCGAAACAAATCAAAACATAGTGCATAAAATTTGTAGGCTATATACAAATAACAGCCATGCACATAATGATTTATTTCAGGAGATAGCTATACAATTATGGAGGGCATATCCTAAGTTTCGAGGGGATTCAAAATTTAGTACCTGGATGTATAGAGTGGCGTTAAATACTGCTATTACATTATACCGTAAATCTAAACGTACGGTGGCAACTCAAGATTTTGAAGCCGTGAGTTTTAAAATTTCATCAGAAGACTATGATGATACAGTAGAGGAGCAATTAAAACTAATGTATAGTGCCGTAAAAGGTCTGAACGATATTGACAAAGCACTTGTTTTTCTTTATTTAGAAGACAAATCATATAGAGAAATTTCTGAAACCTTAGGGATAACAGAAGTAAATTCGAGAGTTAAAATGAACAGAATTAAAGTAAAACTAAGAACAGTGTTAAATCCGTAACCCCTATGGATAATTTAGATCTATTAAAACAAAAATGGCAAAGCATGGAGCAAGAGCTCCCTAAATTGTCATATGGAGATATTCACCAAATGCTCCTTAAAAAGTCCTCGTCAATAGTGAAATGGATCTTTTTAATAAGTATTGCTGAACTATTATTTTGGACAATTTTGGCCTTTTTTGTTCCAGAATCAAGCAAAGCAATTAATGAAAGTATGGGTTTAAAAACCACCTTTTTCATAGTCAATATTCTCCATTACGCCATTTTCATCATCTTCATCTATCTCTTTTACAAGAATTATCGATCCATTAAAGTTACCGATACTATAAAAGATTTAATGGGAAGTATATTAAACACTCGCAAGACTGTGAAGAATTTTGTGATTTATAATGTGAGTGCGTCGATACTAGTGCTTATTGGGGTGAATTTATTTTACTATACTAAAAAAGATCAGCTCTATACATTGATGGTAGAAAATTATGAAGGTTATGGGGCTATTCCTAAAGAGAGCTTCACGACTCTGTTTTTTATTAGTCAGGTAATTTTTGGGGTGCTTTTAGTTGGATTGATTCTTCTTTTCTATAGAATTATCTACGGGATACTATTAAAACGCCTTAAACATAACTACACTGAATTAGGCAAAATGGAAAACTAGGTGGGACAATGAGGTAATGTGTTAATGAAATACTGTGATAATGAATTAATGAAGCTTTGAAAATCTAAAAATCCAAGAATCTAAAATTCTAGTACCTCCACTCTCGCTCCTTATTAAGTTCCTCCTGAGTTTTAATTTCTTCAGACGGTATAACCTTTAAAAATGAAGGATGTTGCTCGATGGCATATTCTAGTTTCTCTACGATAGAATCTATTGATTCGTTTTCATAATCGATTTCCAAAGGCGCCTTTATCTCCATCGACTGAAGAATCCCTTTCTTTTTTACGTTAAGTCCTTTCTTGTCGAAAGATCTTCTAAAACCATCTATTACAATAGGAACTACAATGGGCTTATTGGTTTTAATAAGGTGTGCGGTACCTCGCCTAATAGGTTTCCAAGGTTTTGTCGTTCCTTGGGGAAAAGTAATTACCCAGCCATCATTCAAAGCTGTCGTAATATTACTAACATCGCTCATTTTAACCTGTCTTTTGACATCTTTACCTTCGGCCCGCCAGGTGCGTTCAATACTTACGGAACCCGCATATGCAAGTATCTTTGGTAAAAATCCACTTTGCATCGTTTCTTTAGCGGCGACAAAATATAGGTTCATCTTAGGGCGCCAGAGGTAGCCAATATTTTTAATGTTATCCTCCCGCCCACTTAAAGAGGCGTTAAAGACATGAAACATAGCAACTACATCCGCAAAATAGGTCTGGTGATTGGATACAAAAAGTACTTTCGTCTCCGGAAGCGATTTTAATATCTCGCTACCTTCTATATGTAATTCATTAAAACCTTTAAATCTACGATGCGATAGGCTGCCCAAAATTCGGATAAGCCAAAGCTTAATGAATAATATGTGCCCGAAGGGGTTTCTTTTAAAAAGGCGCATAAAGTTTTTATATGTTTAATCCGCTTTTTTGTTTAAAATTGGCGGAGCTACAAAGATACAAAAATTGCTTTTAAAGCACCTGTTTTAACAATTCTCGTACTTCGCTAAGCATCATCGCCGTGGCTCCCCAAACAATATGACCGTTGAGTAAAAAGGCTGGAACATCGATATTTGTTGCGTAAGATGTCGATAAGACTTTAGTTGTTAATATAGCGTCATCCATAAAATGTGAAAGCGGCACTTCAATTACTGCTTCCACTTCGTCTTCTTGTGCAGTAAAACTAGGGGTCTTTGTTGTAATGGCTAAAAAGGGTTGCACAAAAAAGTTGCTTGGCGGAATATATATTTCGGTGAGTGCTTTTATTACTGAAACTGTTTCTCTCGGGACTCCAACTTCTTCTTCAGTTTCACGTAAAGCGGTTGCCTCAATATTAATGTCCTCATCTTCAACTTTCCCTCCCGGGAATCCAATTTGTGCAGAATGAACGCCTTTGTAAGTCTTCCGAAGGATTAAAACAAGACAAGTTTCCATATTTGAATTTGGATAAAAAAGCACCAAAACACCTGCTCGTCTCGCCGAATTTAGCTCACGAGCTTTATTTTTCAATTCAGTCAAGCGTTCAATTGGCGCCATTTTTAACTGAATGGCCTCCCCTGGAAGCTCTATTTTTGCTACTTTTACCACACGTTTTTCAAAATCTGCAAATGTCATTTAAAAAATACTTTCTGTTAATTAGTATAATCACCGTTCTTGTTAACACAAGTTGTGAAGATAAGAAAAAGGCTTCCGAAGTTAAAACAGAAACTGCAAAAGAAGAAGCAAATATTGCGACTATCTCTTCGAAAGTTTCCGAAGAAAAGAAAACGATTATTACAAAAACCTATCCTAAGATCTCCAATGAAAATGCTGTTGATTTTTTAACTACTTATGGAAAAGAAAATACTGAAAACAAGGTATTTATAAAAACGAAGTTAGGTGATATAGAACTTGAATTATTTGATGATGCGCCCTTACATCGTTCAAATTTTATCTATTTAGTGAAGCAAGGATATTTTGATGAAACCTTTTTTTATCGGGTGGTTCCTAATTTTATTATTCAGGGAGGTAATAGTGACTTACGTTCCACATCAAAAAAAAGAGCAACTATTGGCAGTTATATCTTACCAGCAGAATTGTACAATGGAAGAAATCACAAGATGGGAACGGTCTCGGGTGCTAAAGCATACCGGAAAAACCCAGATAAAAACTCGGTTCCTTTCGAGTTTTTTATCTTTTTGGGACCACAAACTTCCACAGGACATCTTAATGGAAATTATACCGTATTCGGAAAGGTTTCTAAAGGTATGAATGTCGTTAAAAAAATTGCGAACCTTCCACGGGACGAAGGAGATTGGCCGTTACAAAACGTTTATATCGAAGCAAAGGTAATCGATTAAAGAAAATAAACTAACGCTATAATTTACATATAGTCATCATAGGTAAGACAGCTTTACTGAAAGAAGCAAGACTTTTTTATGCTGGGTTTTCGATTATTAGATTGTTGGATTGGTCGATTATTATCTATTTCTTTGAATGAACTTCCGTCTCCTATCTCCTGTCTTCCGCCTCACTACTCATTTCTTTCTTACTATAAATACTGGGCAATGAAAGTTTAAAGTGCACCGCCAGGGAGCGAACGATCATAATAATTAAACCTGAAATTATGATAATAAAATCTTGAGCTAATGTTGTTTTCAATAAAATAAAATAAGCGCTTCCCCCTATTATACAAGCTGTAGCATAGATTTCTTTTCTGAAAATAATAGGAATTTCATTACACAGGATATCTCTAATAACGCCGCCAAAGCACGCCGTCATAGTCCCCAAGGCTACACAAATTATAGGTGGAAAACCAGCTGCAATACCCTTTTCAATACCGACGATAGTATATAATGCAATCCCAATAGTATCGAAGAGAAAAAGTGATTTTCGAATATGTCCCAACTTCTTTCTAAAAACTACAGCAAATACCGCAGCACCAAAAATTACATAGACGAAAGTGAGATTTCGCATCCAAGTGATATCCGCATCGATTAATAAGTCTCTTAAAGTCCCTCCTCCTACCGCAGTAACAAAGGCAATTATTAAAATCCCAAAGGGATCCATTCGATGCTTAATAGCCGTTAGAACGCCAGAAATGGCAAAAGCGATTGTTCCTAGAATATCTATGATTAAAAATAAACTCACATGCTTTGGGTATAATAGTTATAATCTTTTAAGATAGTTTCAATAAACTGTTTATCGTAAAACTCGGATTTAATTTCTAAAATACTTTCAATTTTCTTCCTAAGTGCATTCAAAGTTTTATAATCCGCACTACTAATAGCAATTAGGTAGGTCTCTTTAATGAGTCGGACATCCTTGTCGGTTAGCTTAGTTACGTTTATAAACTTTGGTTCATATACTTCGGTTAGTTCCTCAAGTATTGTATGTGATATTTTAACCGTATTTTTAGTTGAAATCACTACGGTTCCAGCTGCAAAGTCCCCAACTCGTTGCCGTCTTTCAGAGAAAAGAATGCTTAACAAGCCAACAGACCCGCTAAATACCCATATATCAACGAGTCGCAGCATCCAAAGGGTCAAATAATTAGACCAATGTACAGGACCTCCATCAATTTTAACAACACGAGTCTTTAAAACCATCTTGCCAATAGTGCGTCCGTTGAAAATAATGTGCATATAGAGTGAGTAAAACATAACAGGGAGCAAGAGAAGTTGCTGCAGTCCAAAAACAGTCCAATTATCACTTATTGCCAAGCCCATAATATCTGAAATCACCTGAACAATATACAGATAGACACTAAAAATGAGCAAATCAATTAGAAAAGCTAAAATTCTCTCGCCTACACTGACTAATTTATAGTCTAAATTTACGTTTTGCGTGGTATTGATTGCTAAATTTGCCATGTAAAAGCAAGTATTTATATTTAATGAAAAAATTAAATGCGTGAAGCAGCATTCGTAAAGCAAAATAAAGAAAAATGGATTGCATTTGAAAAGGCGATCACACTTAATTCTAAAATAAATCCAGATGATCTAGCAGATCATTATGTACAGATAACCAACGATTTAGCATACGCGCAAACGTATTATCTTGACAGTAAAACTTTATTGTATCTAAATTCACTGGCTTCGCAGGCACATCAAAAGATCTATATCAATAAAAAAGAGCGTAAAAATAGAATAATTGTTTTCTGGAAATATGAATTTCCACTTTTCTTTAAACAGTATCATTTAATGCTTTTTTATACTTTTTTGCTTTTTGCAATTTCGACTTGTATAGGAATAATTTCAACATTAAACGATGATTCATTTATTCGCTTGATTTTAGGAGATGCATACGTAAATGAAACCATTAATAATATTGAAAACGGAGATCCTACTGCGATTTATAAAAGCGGGAGTGAAATAGGAACTTTTTTAGGAATTACAATAAATAATATCAGAGTTGCATTCGTAGCCTATGCCTTTGGAGTAATCACATCTATAGGCACCGCTTGGGTTCTTTTTAGGAATGGAGTGATGCTAGGCGCTTTTTTTACTTTCTTTTACAATCAAGATTTGTTATTTACAGCGTCAAAAACAATTTGGCTGCACGGAACAATAGAAATATCTGTGATTGTAATAGCAGGCTGCGCAGGCCTAGTTATGGGGAATAGTATATTGTTTCCTAAAACGTATTCGAGACGTGTTTCGTTTTTAAAAGGCGCCAAAGATGGTTTAAAAATAGTAGTGAGTACAATTCCCTTTTTTATAATCGCGGGGTTCATTGAAGGCTTTATTACACGGTATAACAATATGCCTGTATGGTTAGCAATGACTATAATTTTTGGCTCATTAAGCCTTATTATATACTATTATATTATTTATCCTATTATACTAAACAAAAGATATGCTGCACGACCACATTGAGTTAAAACAAAGAAGGGATCTTGGAGATACAATAAATATCTATTTCGATTTTTTTAAGCAAAATCTGAAACCATTTTTGAATATTTTTATAAGTTACAATGGGATCTTTATAATAGGTTTCCTGGGGATTAGTTATCTTTTGGTAACTGGGTTCGTAGGGATGTTTAATGGAAGTCAACTTGGTGTCACAGATGGCGCTCAGGAATTAGAAAGTGCGATTTACTTGGGCTTTGGTGGTCTTGGTTTTGTATTGCTCTTTTTAATAACCGCGATTCTTAATTATAGTCTTGCCGCATCTTATATGATCCAATATGAAAAAAATGAAACGCCAGCAGTCAACAAGAAAAAAATTCGAGCATTAATCTCGAACAACGCAGGTAAAATAATCGTCTTCATTCTTTTACTGATAGTCATTTATATAGGAGTATTTGTCGTCGGACTTACTATTTCGGTTGTCCCGTTTGTAGGCACGATTATTTATTATTTAATTACGCTCGCTTCTACAGCTTGGATGGGGGTTTCATTTATGGTGATGCTAAACGAAAACAGAGAAGTTACAGATGCCTTAAGTGAAGGATTCCGACTTATTAAGGCTAATTTTTGGAAAAGTATTTTAGTAAACCTAGTTATAGGATTGCTTTTAGGATTATTAATGCTCCTGGTATTCATGATTCCTGGGGTGCTGATTGGTATTTACGCTTTTCATTCGATTGAAAACGGTGTCGATCTTGCGAGTTCTGCCTTTGCTAAAGTTATTTGGACACTGGCCTTATCGATTCTCTTAATATTGTACACTTTCAATCAGTCATTAGCGCAATTTGTAAATGGAATCCTCTATTTTTCTTTACACGAAGAGACCTACAATGAAAAAACGCGTGCTCGAATCGATCAAATTGGAGCCGGTGAATAGACTTATTTTTATACTGTCTTTTATTTTTCTGAATATGTTGTCAGCACAGACAATTCAGCAAGATTCAATTACTGTTATTTTAGATGACAGCCCTATTATTGAAAAGGGTTTTTCTGAAGATTTCTCACAAAAATATTCGGGTGAAGATTTCAACTATAATGAAAATGAAGAGGAAGCTCAAAATTTACTAGGACGAGCAATTTCCTGGTTCTTTCAGCAACTTGAAAAATTATTTGGGATAGATATTAATC
>JBLHIC010000006.1:0-56532 GCA_047614245.1 Flavobacteriaceae bacterium | reverse complement strand
TAGCAAATTGCGCTGCACCGTTCACCGTTCAATTAGATGCCAACGGAATGGCGAGCATCACGGTTGGAGATATTGAAAACGGTAGCACAGATGCCTGCGGAATTGCAAGTACAACAATTGATGTAACAGACTTTACCTGCGCCGACGTTGGAGCAAATACAGTTACACTAACAGTAACTGATGTAAACGGAAACACTTCAACTTGTACTACGATTGTAACAGTGGAAGACAATGTTGCGCCAATAGCAAATTGCGCTGCACCGTTCACCGTTCAATTAGATGCCAACGGAATGGCGAGTATCACGGTTGCCGATATTGACAACGGTAGTACAGATGCCTGCGGAATTGTAAGTGCAACAATTGATGTGACTGACTTTACCTGTGCAGATGTAGGACCAAATACCGTCACACTTACTGTCACAGACGTCAATGGAAATACTTCGACCTGTACAGCAACGGTAACAGTGGAAGACACTGTTGCGCCAATAATTGTTTGTCCTGTCGATAAAACTGTCAATACAGATCCTGGTGCATGTTTTGCTATTGTGACTTACGCAACACCGATCGCTATTGATGCGTGTGGTGTGGTATCTATTGTTCATACTAGTGGATTGCCAAGTGGGAGTCAGTTCGCTGTTGGTCCAAATGTGGTGGAATATACGGCTACCGATGTAAATGGAAATACATCAGTTTGTAGCTTCACTATAACGGTTATTGATAATGAGCTTCCAATGGCAGTTTGTCAAGACATCACCATTCAGCTAGATGCTGCTGGAGATGCAATGATTGTAGTAGGTGATGTTGATGGCGGCTCTACAGATAACTGTGGTGTAGCTACTACATCAATTGATATAGACACCTTCGATTGTTCAGATGTAGGCCCTAACAACGTGACCTTAACAGTAACAGATGTAAACGGAAATGTTTCTACTTGTATCGCTGTGGTAACAGTAGAAGATGTTACGTCTCCAGTGGCTGTTTGTATGGATATCACAGTTGAGCTTGATGCAACGGGTACTGTAACTATCCTAGGGTCGGATGTTGACGGTGGTTCTACAGATACCTGCGGAATTGCTTCCTATGACCTTGACATCGATACCTTCGATTGTTCGAATGTCGGTGCTAATACAGTGATCCTTACAGTAACAGATGTAAACGGAAACGTATCTACTTGTACCGCTGTTGTTACGGTTGAAGATGTAACATCACCAGATATTGTTTGTATGGATTTCACCCTTGAATTAGGAGCTGATGGTACGGCAATGCTTACTCCGGCAGATGTTATTGATTCATCAACAGATAGTTGTGGTATTTTAAGTTCAGCTGTTAGTGTGGTAGACTTCGATTGCAGTGATATTGGAACTCCGGTGATTGTTACTGTATTTGTAGTAGATAACAATGGTAACTCTTCAACTTGTACATCCGTAGTGACTGTAGTAGATCTGTTAGCGCCAGTAGTTATATGTCCATCAGACATTACAGTAGATCCAGGTGCTAGTAATTTGTTCTATGAAGTACCAGATTACTTCGCCACAGGAGAAGCAACAGCTGTTGATAACTGTACAGATCCTTTAACAATTCTTTCTCAAGACCCTGCGCCAGGTGCATTATTACCTGATGGAGTATATACAGTGACCATGATGGCAGAAGATGAATACGGAAACGTAGGAACTTGTAATTTCGAGTTGACTGTAGAGAGTGTACTTGGAATCAATGATATTGACGTGAGCCTTGAAACGATTTTTCTGTATCCTAATCCTGCACAGGATTATGTGATGCTTTCTAATCCGCAGGCGCTCGACTTAGATAGTGCTGTTATCTTTGATATTGAAGGACGCTTAATTCAAACTATCGATCTTACCAACATGGGAGTAGATAAAGTCATTGATGTGTCTAACCTAAACGCGGCGGTGTATACCGTAGTGATTCGAAGTGGGCAAGGGAGAATCTATAAGCAACTACTAAAAGAATAATACTTTTTTAGATAGTATTTTGCTAAAACCCCCTTCAATCCGAAAATTAGGATTGAAGGGGGTTTTTCTGTTTTCTGCTAATTGGTATTATTGCCTTATAGAACTAGAATAATCTATTTCTTAATTATCTCAAAAAACTAGTGGTGGTATAGACGGCCAGTCAAGGGTGGCTATCAAAAAATTAAAGCAAGAAATAGGAATTTAGAAGTAGAATGCTCATAACCCATACGATTAACCCCCATTTAAGTAGTGGCTTTTCTAAGGTATTCGTTATGTAATCAAATGTTTTCACAATAGTTACTCAAAAAATAAATCTACCAAATAAAATGAAAATATAAAAGGGGGTTTTTCCTGTTTTTTGTCTTAAATAAGAGACCTACATACTTTTAAGATGTCTCTTTCTCATTATAAATGCAAGGACAATTAATCCTAAACTAGAGCCGAAGAAATAATACGCCATCCCCAATTCACGAGAGGCCTCTATAGAGCCAATAAGATCTAAGAAAGGAATTCCGTTGAAACTGGCGTATATCGTCATCGCAAATAATACTTCAAAGAGTTTTGAGCCCTTAGTCACTATACCAAATGTGATTGCAGTAACAGGAATAAAAAGCGCGCCGACTAGCACGGCGACCACTCCATAAAAATCCCCCAGAATTACTAAACGTATTATCACTGGTAAGGCAACGATGCTCATATATAGGGTAGAGGCAGTTAATGTTGCTGGCAATTGACGTAAAAGTGGGTGTGGAAATGAGAAAATATATTCATCACAACGGTTAGTGATTTCTCTCGATCCCAATTTAGATAGGAGCAAGGTTTGAAAGAACCACAATAACGGAAGTGCAACTATATAGGCAAAACTCAATGGTGTAAAAGCTGAAAGGATAAAAAAGACCACTGTAAATAATTTCCATAGGTCCGTATTTCCTTTGAGCATCATTTTTAGTTCAGCCTTCAGCAGTGGGAAAAAACTAAACCGACTTTTAGGCAGTACCGCATCTTTTAATTTTATTCCTGAAGGAATATAATTCGTTTCTATTGCCGAGTCTTTCTTTCCGAAGAATTTGGTCTTCCTAGTTTTCTGTTTTCTAATTTTTGTGGTGTCGAAGCGATTAAAGCCAAGAGCTGCTAAAAGGACTAGAATGGCGGAGCTACCCATAAAAAATAGGCGCGGACCAATAATTGATAAATCCCAATGCATTCCTTCCCATTCAAAAACGGAGATTTGAGCTGGCAATTCTCTAATGATTAATCCAGATCCGGAGTTGCCATTCCAGTCTGGATGTATCACGGCCAAGGATTTGCTGATGTCTGCCATTGCAGTACTGACACTAAACACATCCAAATAGGGGTTCACTATGCTGCCGCCTACAAAGGCAACAAAAAGAAAAAAATAGAGCACATTAATAGCGCCTCTTCCTAAACTTGTGATTGAATCCATAAACACGGCAATAGCCGAAACAATAAACATGGCAGGAATGCCTAAGACCATTAAAGGGATTAGCAATTTGTCTAGTTCAAGCTTTGTGGTTTCACCTCTTACGTAAAACATAACCACAGTCATTACGGCAATAACCAACAACATAAAAAATAGCACAGCGAAATTACTGCTCAGTTTCCCAAAAAGGTATTGAATTCTGGTAATTCGAGTGGTGGCTATTATTTGACCAACGCCAGTATCATAATCTCTTTGTACGGCATAATTTACCACATAAAATCCGATAAGCGCGAAAAACGGAATGCAATTGGCAACCATTCCACCAATCCAAGCTGAATTGTAAAGCCCTCGGTAATTACCTAACGTAAGAATCGAATATGAAGCACCAATTTCTGGGACAAATGAATAGATTAAGAATATACATACGCCAATGGCAATTAGGAAATTATTGCTACGTATACGCTGTAAAAAATCTGCCTTTGCAATATGGTAAATGCTATTTAGGGTGTAGTTATTAGACATATTGAGTTTCTTTTTTAGAAATATCAATACAATGCAAATAGGCATCTTCTAAGGTTCCTTGAATGGATTGAGTTACAAAGGCAGGGAGGTGCTTTTCGCTGTTCAATACAAAACGAACCAACCAGCCATCTGCTTTTCTCATCGAATTACTTACCAGATAGTTCTTTCGGAAATCATCGAACGCATCACTTGGAATCATCGCTTCATAAGTCTTGTTCTCGACGCTACTAATAATTATATCGGGCGTATCATGCGCTAATATTTCGCCATCACGCATAATTACAATATCGTTGGCAATGGTTTCTATATCCGAAACAATATGCGAGGAGAGAATAATGATCCGTTCTCCGGAGAGATCAGTAAGTAAGTTTCTAAACCGAACCCGTTCTTCTGGATCTAGTCCAACAGTTGGCTCATCAAGTATAATTAGTTTTGGGTCGCCGAGTAATACCTGGGCAATCCCAACGCGTTGTTTCATACCTCCTGAATAGGTTCCAATGGCTCTATTTTGCACTGAACCCAAATTGAGTTCTTCAAGAAGTGCTCTGATTCGAATCTTCATTTCTTTGCCACTAAACCCTTTAATGGCGGCTATATATTCAAGAAATTCTACGGCGGAAAGATTGTCGTACACGCCAAAATCTTGAGGGAGGTACCCCAGTTGACTTCGTACACTTTCAGGTGATTTAACAATATCAACACCATTCAATAGCACATTCCCTTCCGAAGGTCTAGAAATAGTGGCCAAAATTCTCATTAATGTTGACTTTCCTGCCCCATTCGGGCCAATGAGTCCTACAACCCCATTTTTCAATTCTAGGTTTATTCTTTTTAATCCGAATTTATTTCCCTTGTATTTTTTTGAAAGTGAATTGATTGAAATCTCCATGGTTATGTATTTGATAGTTGTTATACATGAGACGGGCAATTTGAAAAAGAGTTACTCAAAAGGAGGGAGTATTTTTCAGTTAGCAACTAAAAACTCAGGGTTTCTCCTGTTTTATTTTTGTTTTAAATTACTTAAATTTAGGTTTTTACAAAATAAATTCAATGAATCTGAACGATATTTTATTGAGTAATTAACTAAAAAATATTAGATCATGATTGTATTATTAGACAATGGTCACGGAGGCCTTATAAATGGAGAATACCAAACACCTGGAAAAAGAAAAGATTGGGGTAATGGAAATATTATTTATGAAGGGGAGTTTAATCGCGCCATTGTAAATGGGATAATCGAAAAACTAACTGCTCTTAAAATTGCTTATGTAAATATTGCACCGGAATATTGGGATGTACGTCTTGAAACACGTGTAAAAAGAGCAAATAAATATCCTCCAAGTAAATGCTTCTATTTGAGTATTCACAGCAATGCTGGAGGAGGTGTAGGGAGCGAAATATTTACCTCGCCAGGAAATACGAAGAGCGATGCTGTTGCTACCATTTTTGGAGCAGAGTACCAAAGAGAGTTTCCAAACAGAAGACTTAGGGCCGATTTTAGCGATGGTGATTTGGATAAAGAGAGGAGATTCTATGTACTTACCAAAACAATAATGCCCGCGATTTTAACCGAAAGTTTTTTTATGGATAATCGTGAAGAGTTTGATAATGTGCTCATGACTCGCGAAGGGCGATCAAGAATCGTGAATTATCACGTTACCGCAATTTTAAAAGTTCAAAATCAATTATTCTAATCGGTAGGTAGAGGGTAAGAATAAGAATTGAAAACCTTTATTAGTTATGTGTTTAATCGTTTATTCGTGCAATCGAATTGTTACATAAGGAAAGATGGAAGTCCCAAAACCCGGAACCTATCACCCAGAAACCATGTATAGTTTATTAAGTAATAAAATCTTTCTCTAGCAAACAGTAGATTTCACTGTCTAGATATTCGCCATTGTAAAAAAAGTTTTCTCTAAAATAAGCCTCTTTCTGAAACCCAAGTTTGATGAGTATGCCTTTAGATTTATCGTTTTTAGGGTTGATATTCGCCTCAAAGCTGTGGAGGTTGAAGTCTTTAAAACCAAAGGAAAATAATCGAAGCATCGCTTCTTTCATATAACCTTTACCCCAATAGTTTGGGTCTAGAGTGTAGCCAATTTCAGATCTGTGATGTTTTGAATCTATTTTCCAAAATGAAAAATCTCCAATGGTTTTGCCGCTGACTTTTTCCTCGATCATCCAGTAGATAACTTTTTTGTTAGCGAAGCCTTCTATGTTGTATGTTATAAAATCTTTAGAGACCTGCAGGGCATCATGATAAAAGGTGTCCATATATTGCATTACCTCCGGGTTAGTCCTAATGCTTTGGAGCGCAGCTGCATCTTCGAGCGTCGCAGCTCTTAATACTAGCCGTTCAGTTTCTAAAAGTGGAAAAGTAGTAAAATAAGTCTCGTTGACCATCTTAGATATTCGATTAGCTTTACTTTTTATTTAACATGAGTTCATTATGAAAAATCATGTCAATTCGAGTAATCCGACGAAGGAAGATTGTACTTGCCTTTGCCGGCAGGCAGGTCGAGAATAATGAGTTTATCGATACTTATTACTTCGCCAATAATCTTTTTGAAACTCTGTAAGTAGCCGAGTACTTCAGTTCTAATTCAGTTTTCTTAAATTCAATAAAGGCATTTTTAAACCATCTAGGATCCGTCGCTTTTTTACGGTAGGTTTCGTGCTCTTTAGAAGCATAAGCCTTTCCTTCGTGAAGGGGGGCAATTTTATAGATTCCAATCCCAAAATGTTCTGCTCGCGCCAAAACCTTAGCAAAATCTTCTTCTGAAAAATAGTGTGTTCCCTCAATATCCGTTTCTTCTTTTATATTCTCTAGATCGTTAAAAATATGTTTCTCTAAAAACTCCGTTTTTTCCATGCGGCGAAGGTAGGGAAACTCCAGATATTTCGTTTAGTGTTAGTAGATGAGTTTATTCTTGTTTATTATAACCAAATAAGGCTAAATAATTGATTGAAATGTAAATACAATAATCATCTACCGATTTTTTTTACGGTATGGATAGTGCTAAAATTAGCCTATGGAGCTTAGAAATAGTATATTTGTGGAAATGGACCCAATAACATCTCTTCAACAGCTTACCGAAACTTTAGACGAATGTGACCCCCAGGACTATGTCAAGGTTGCCGCGAATATGAATATTCCAAAGGAGGATTTTGAGGATTATGTTTTCTGGAATGACGATGGATATGCTAGGAATTGTATTGAGAGAACAGAGGTTTACGAACTCATTCTGATATGTTGGAACCCTGGTGATAAAACACCCGTTCATGGGCACGATGAACAGAAATGTTGGATCTATCAAGTGGCTGGTAACATGCATGAAGAGCGGTTTCAAGAGGAAGATGGAGAATTAGTTTCTTGTAATGAAATGTCATTGAGCCCTGGAAGGTTGACTTATATGGAGGACAATATGGGCTACCATTCTATAGAGAATAAATCGAGTAAAAACGCCATGTCTCTCCATTTGTATATATCTCCTATAGACTATTGTCAGGTTTTTGATCCTTCGGAAGAGGAATTTTGTGAAAAGGAATTAAAATACGACAGTTATAAAGGCGTTTTGACAGAAAATCTAGTTTCTTAAAGTTAGCTACAAAACCAACAAACCTTTTCCCTTCAATTGCTGTATCGGTTTAGAGAACCAAAATAGTTCAAAATTTGCAAACTGTGCTTCATAATCTGTTTTTAAGGCTGAAAAGCTTAGCGCTTTATCCTCGTGTGGACTCAATTTCGAAATCATTTTTAAGAGCCACGCACCTTTGTTTTTATCCAAAGAAATGGTAAAAGTTTCAGTTTTATCGTGAAAGGTACATTGCATTAATTCCCAGCTATTTCCTCTTTTAGTTTTTGTGATTTCAGTGGTAATCGGAATTGTGCCCAACCACACAACTTTCGCACTTGATTTTATGTTGAAATCAGGTTCAGTTACTAGGCACTCCGAAATGAAATCAGGTTTTATCTGTGTCTTCGGAATTTTAAACTCGAACCATTCTTTTAAAGGTAGTTCAAAACCAATTCCGTGCATATAATTGTAAAGTGATTTCCGTAATCCGAAACTGAATTTTGAATGATCAATACCTGTCGAATCAACAAAGTCTATATCATTGTTTGCGAAGCTAATGTCTTTGTAAGTTGGAGTAATGCCATATTCTATAGGCTTTAGTCCTATAGGGCTGTGGGCCGTTAAAGCAAACTGGTGCCAAAAACCCGATTGAATGATCCCCATTTCAAAAAGTTGGCGCACCATTTCTAAACTATCCACGGTTTCCTGAACAGTTTGTGTTGGGTAACCGTACATCAAATACGAATGCACCATGATCCCGGCATCCGTGAAATTTCTTGTTACCTGCGCTACTTGTTCTACGGTCACTCCTTTGTCTATAAGCTTCAGTAATCGGTCGGAAGCAACTTCCAAACCTCCCGAAACTGCAATACATCCTGATTCTTTCAGCAAAAAACAGAGATCTTTAGTGAAATTCTTTTCAAATCGAATATTGGTCCACCAGGTAACCGTTAGTTTACGTCTTAAAATTTCTAGTGCCAGGGCCTTCATAAGAGCGGGGGGTGCCGCTTCATCAACAAAGTGAAATCCAGTTTCTCCTGTTTGTTTTATAAGTAGCTCCATTCTGTCGGCCAGTATTTTGGCAGCGACAGGTTCATAGAGTTTAATATAATCCAGAGAAATATCACAGAAAGTACATTTCCCCCAATAACAGCCGTGAGCCATGGTAAGTTTCAGCCATCGACCGTCACTCCAAAGGCTGTGCATCGGATTGGCAATCTCAATCACCGAAATATATTCCTTTAGCAGCAGGTCTGAATAATCGGGAGTACCTACATCCACCTGCTTATAATCGTTTCTGCCTGACCGATTATTATAAATTACCTGCCCATCTTGCATTAAAAAGGTTCGTTTCAGAAGCCCATTATCGGGATTTTCTGAAAAAGGATTTAAAACGTTGGATGCTAGAAGTTCAATGGGAAGTTCACCATCATCTAGGGTGATATAATCGAAGAACTCGAACACCCTTGAGTCGGAAATGGAACGTAATTCAGTATTAGGAAAGCCGCCTCCCATTGCAATTTTAATAGTTGGATAATGTTCCTTAATATATTTTGCACAGCGAAAAGCACTGTATAAATTACCGGGAAAAGGAACTGAAAAGCAAACCAATTTTGGCTGCGTCTCGACTAACTGAGCCTTCAGAATATCAAGACTTATGGTGTCAATATAGGTAGGTTCTTGCTGAAGCTGCTTATACAGTTCGTCGAACGAGTTCGCGCTTTGGCCAAGGCGTTCTGCATAGCGACTAAAACCAAAATTATCGTCGATACATTCAATAATAAAATCTGACAAATCTTCCAGATATAATGTTGCTAAATGCTTGGCTTTGTCCTGCATCCCCATGGCGCCAAAAGCCCAGTCAAGATCATCGAGTTGATCGAAACGGGAGGCTTGTGGTAAGAAGTCGGACATACAAATTTGCCGTGCAAAAGTTTCATTTTTACCTTGCAGAAAGTGAATCACCTCGTCAAGCGGATGCAGGTAGGCTTCTTTTAGAGCATAGATGCGTTGGCAGTTTTCGGAAACAATGCGGTCATTTTCAAAAGCAATGGTAAATAATTCCTGAAATGTTTTCTTTGAAAAAAGCTTTAGAATCACCTCTATTCCCAAATCCATTTGAAAGGCACTTATCCCTTTCGTGAGCAGAAATCCTTTTAAATAAGCTGTTGCCGGGTATGGCGTATTTAGTTGGGTAAAAGGAGGTGTAATAAGTAAAAGGTCTTTCAAGATAATGCTTTAAAAATTGATTTAGTAAAGATAGATGAAATTTGGAGTGGGTCCTGTTTCATTATTGTTTTTAAAACTCCCTTGCGATTGAATGTTTATACAATTCAATAAATTAATGGAGAAGGGTTTTAGGTTCTGGGTGTTGGTCCTTACTTCTTTCCTAAAATTACACTTCGATTAAACGCTTACACAAATAAACGATTCAACAATATATAGAAATCAAATCAATTCGTTTTGAAGGGATTTGACTTTAATAAGTTTTATGCCGGATTCATTCTAAAATAGGTAGTTTTGCAATCATATCTTAAATGTCAATATGAAAAAGAACGATGCCACATTAGAACTTTCAAAAGAAGCAATGAAGGCCTATGGGTATGAAGTTGTGGACGCAATTGTGGAACATTTTGACACTCAAAATGAGAAACTACCTGTAGTTATTGGATCAAGAGCTGAGATGGATCAACTTTTCTTGGAGCAAGCACCTGAAAACCCAACAGAGGCTCATAAAGTGTTAAATTTTGTCGTGGAAAAAGTACTGTCAAAAAGTGCTATCGTTTCACATCCAAAATCATTTTCATTTGTCCCCGGACCCAGCAACTATATTAGTGCGATGGCAGATACTTTAGCTACTGGCTTTAATATCTTTTCGGGTGGCTGGTCGGCTTCTCCTGCAGCTGCAGAATTGGAGATTGTTACCATGGGTTGGCTTTTGAAAATCTTCGGATTTCCTTTAAAAAGGGGAGGTGGTATTTTCACAAGCGGTGGCTCTATGGCTAATCTTACGGCAATAGTTACGGCGAGAAGTGTTAAGTGTGGAGATGATTTTTCGAAAGCGGTAATTTATCTTTCAGATCAGGCACATTCTTCCAATATAAAGGCTATTCGGGTTTTGGGTTTCAGAAAACATCAAATACGTATAATCCCAACAGATGACGAGTTCAAATTCTCGCTGAATAAATTAAAAAATGCTATTGCAAAAGATCGGATAGAAGGATTGCAACCGTTTTGCTTAATTGCAACGGCTGGTACTACAAATACAGGTACCGTAGATCCCCTTTCTGAAATTGCAAAGATTTGTAAAACGGAAGATATTTGGTTCCATATCGATGGCGCGTATGGTGGTGCCGCTATTCTTGCCAAAGACGGAAACAAACTACTAAAAGGAATAAATAAGGCCGATTCACTAACTGTAGATCCCCACAAATGGTTTTATCAGCCCTATGAGATGGGTTGCCTTTTGGTGAAAAATCATAAATGGCTGAGTGGTACTTTTACCGAAAGACCAGAGTATTTAAGAGATATTGAAGGCAATACTTCAGAAATTAATTTTTACGATCACGGTGTTCAATTAACCCGAAGATTCCGTGCTTTAAAATTCTATATGTCAATCAAGACATTTGGTTTAAAAGAATTCAGAAAAGCAATAACCTACAATATTGAATTAGCTGAAGCTGTTGAAAGTATTTTACGCAAAAGCCCTTATTGGGAGGTAATTTCACCAGCAACCCTCGCTGTAATTAATTTTAGATTCAATCCAATAGGGGAAAATTTCAACGAGAAAAAGTTAGATAAAATCAATCAGCATATCTCACAACAAGTTATGGCCTCTCAAAAAGCGCTGCTAGTTACTACAATTTTGAATAAACAAGTAGTGTTGAGAATGTGTTTAATCAATCCTCGTACAACTCTGACTGATGTAAAGGAAACACTGGCACTTTGCGAAGAGTTTGTCGATTTAAAACAAGGCGTTTGATAGAAGCTGACGTTATAATAATTGGAGGTGGTGCAGCTGGTTTTTTTACCGCTATAAATGCTGCTGAAAATAATCGGAAGCTTCGAATCATTCTTTTAGAGCGTGGGAAAGAGGTGTTGACCAAAGTAAAAGTTTCGGGAGGTGGACGATGTAATGTGACGCACGCCGAGTTTGAACCGAAAGAATTATCTCTGAATTATCCACGGGGAGAAAAGGAGCTTCTCGGGCCTTTTCATAGTTTTATGACTGGAGATACTATTGAGTGGTTTGAAACGAGAGGTGTCTCTTTGAAGATAGAAGAAGACGGCAGAATGTTTCCTATTTCGGACTCGTCTCAAACAATTATAGATCTTTTCATTTCTGAAACGGAGCGCCTTGGTATCAATGTAATCAGAGGTCATTCAGTTAAAAGTATTTTACATAAGGATGATCTTTGGTCGATAGGTACTTCGGAAGGAGGTTTCCTTGCCAAAAAAATTGTAATAGCTACAGGGAGTAATCCGAAGATATGGAGATTATTAGAGGATTTGGGTCATAAAATCGTTCCGCCAGTACCGTCACTTTTTACTTTTAATATCAAGGATGGGCGAATTCTAGATCTGCCAGGTGTTGCAACGCAGGCTTCAGTAAAAGTGGTTGATGGCAGAGGGAAAGTCCAACTTGAAAGTGAAGGTGCCTTGCTTATTACCCATTGGGGAATGAGTGGTCCTGCAATCTTAAAACTATCTGCTTGGGGTGCCAGGGTATTGGAGCCTTTAAATTATCATTTTAGCATTAAGGTGAATTGGCTCTTGGATGTTTCCGAAGAAGAAACCTTAGAAAACCTTCTAGAACTAAAAATGAGCAATGCTAAGCAAACTGTTTTCAAATATACTCAGTTCGATTTGCCTAAGCGACTATGGCAAAGTTTGGTGAAGGCGGCCGGAATTGAAGCAACAGAAACCTGGGCTGATATTTCAAAAAAGAAGTTACAGAATCTTGCAAATCAAATTGTGAGTTCTCATTTCGACGTAAAAGGGAAGAGTACTTTTAAAGAGGAATTTGTAACGGCAGGAGGCGTAGATCTAAAGGAAGTGAACTTTAAAACTTTTGAAAGTAGGCTTCAAAAAAATCTCTATTTTGCTGGGGAAGTTTTGAATATAGATGCCATTACCGGCGGGTTTAATTTTCAGAATGCCTGGACTGGAGGGTATCTGGTAGCTCTGGCACTTACATCAGAAAAATAACATGAGAACTTATATTGCATTACTTCGAGGAATTAATGTTGGGGGATATAAGAAGGTCTTAATAGCCGATTTACGCGCGTTGTTTGAGTCGCTAGGTTTTAAAGATGTGAAAACCTATATCCAAAGTGGGAATGTGGTTTTTAAAACAATAGAAGAAACGAATTTGGCTCGTAAAATAGCAGAAGCGATAGAAGCTAAATATGACTTTATAGTGCCTGTTTTGGTTAAAAATGAATCATAATTGAGTGAAATTCTTTCAAAATGCCCGTTTTCTGATGAAAAAAGGGAGAAGAGCTATTTCATACTTCTGAAGGAAAGTCCGTCGCGGGAGAACATAGAACTAACAACTGGGTTTTCCGATCCAAATGAAGAATTTCATATCGAAGCAGACTGTGTTTATATTTATTATTCAGAAGGTGCTGGAAAGACTAAAAGGGGTAATAATTTCTTTGAGAAGAAACTAAAAGTAAAAGCCACCGCCCGGAATTATCGAACAATGGCTAAGCTTCTAGCAATGGCTGGTTCTTAATTAGTTTTATTTGTTTAAGACTATTTCTGATTTGGCTATATTTGTACTTGAATTATTTGTTCATGAAGGAATCCAATTTTATCTCCAATAGCTATTTCAAAATACTTAATAAAGGTCAATTTTCTTGGCAAGCACCAAGTAATATTGCGTTGGTAAAATATTGGGGAAAATACGGCGAACAATTACCAAAAAACGCCTCGGTTAGTTTCACACTTAGTAACTGTAATACGAAAACGACTTTGTCTTTTGAGGCTTTAGCTTCAGAAAGTTTTGATTTTGAGGTGTATCTCGACGGAAAACGAGAAGTCGGTTTTGAGCCTAAAATCTTAAAATTTTTCGAAAGAATTGAGGTATATCTACCTTTTCTGAAGGATTATAAGTTTAAAGTTGAAACTTCGAACAGTTTTCCACATAGCAGTGGGATCGCATCTTCTGCCAGTGGAATGAGCGCCTTGGCTTTATGTTTAATGTCCATAGAGAAATCGTTAAGTGAGAGCGAAATGTCTGACGAGTACTTCAATCAAAAAGCGTCATTTTTAGCACGTCTAGGATCGGGAAGTGCTTGCAGAAGTATAGAAGGTGATCTTGTAGTTTGGGGGGAACACCTAGATATTGAAGGTAGTTCTAACTTGTTTGGCACAAAGTATCCTCTTGTGGTTCATGAGAATTTTAAAAATTATCAGGATACCATTCTGCTAGTCGATAAAGGAGAAAAGCAAGTGAGTAGTACAGTAGGACACAATCTGATGCACAATCATCCTTTTGCGGAGGAGCGTTTTAAGCAAGCCAAAGAGAACCTTTCGAAGTTAATACCCATTTTTGAAAGTGGTGATCTTTCAGCATTTATTAAAATTGTTGAAAGTGAAGCATTGTCGCTACACGCAATGATGCTAACGTCAATGCCATATTTTATTTTAATGAAGCCAAACACCCTAGAAATTATTAATAGAATTTGGGCCTTTAGGTTGGAGTCTAATAGTAAAATTTGCTTTACGCTGGATGCAGGAGCAAATGTTCATGTTCTCTTTCCAGAAATTGAAAAGGAGATGGTTTCAGAATTTATAAAATTAGAGCTTTCTCAGTTTTGCAAAAACGGGGAATTTATTGTAGACCAAGTTGGCTTTGGTGCTGTGAAAAACTAAATTACTGTTATTTTAGCAGTCACAAGTGTTTTAAGGTTGGAGGTAAGCTGAAGAAAATAGGTGCCTGCACTTAGATTCCCTCTCTCAAAACTTCTTTTCTCTTCAAAAAAATTAGTGAAAGCTTTAACTTTCTGTTCTAAATTACAAAAAACCAATTCATTGCATTTCAATTTCCGTTGTTTTTTGTAAAGTGAATCTTATAAAGCCGTATATTTGTAATGTACTTTTGACCTTTAAGCCATAAAGCTATATTTTTAGCACTATTATAACAACCTATGCGAGGACCTCTTTTCTACTCAAAAATTTTACTCTTTGGAGAATATGGCATCATTAAAGACTCTAAGGGGCTATCAATCCCTTATAATTTCTACAATGGAGCGTTGAAAATAGATGAGCATCATACAGTTACAACGCAAAAGTCCAACGCAAACCTTAAAAAATTTGTCACTTATTTGGAGGAACTTCAAGGAAAAAAGCCGACACTGGTTACTTTTGATTTTGAACGGCTCAATACAGATGTTGAGAATGGATTATACTTTGATTCAAGTATACCGCAAGGTTATGGAGTGGGAAGTAGTGGAGCTTTAGTTGCGGCTATTTATGATAAATATGCAGCGAATAAAATCACAATACTTGAGAATCTAACGCGAGATAAATTATTAGTTCTTAAGGGTATTTTTGCTGAAATGGAATCATTTTTTCACGGAAAGTCTTCAGGCTTAGATCCATTAAATAGCTATTTAAGTTTGCCAATCCTTATCAATTCTAAAGATAATATTGAGCCAGCTGGTATTCCTTCTCAGACTGAAAGTGGTAAGAATGCTGTATTTTTGTTAGATAGTGGTATTACTGGTGAAACTGCGCCAATGGTTCAGATATTCATGGAGAATATGAAGCAAGAGGGTTTCCGGAATATGCTAAAAAATCAATTTGTAAAACATACAGATGCCTGTGTTGATAATTTCCTTCAAGGAGACGTTAAATCGCTCTTCAGTAATATCAAGCAGCTTTCAAAAGTAGTCTTAGAAAACTTTAAACCAATGATTCCTAAAGAGTTCCATACATTATGGAAAAATGGAATTGAAACCAATGCTTATTACCTAAAATTATGTGGTTCTGGCGGCGGAGGCTATATGCTGGGCTTTACTGAGAATATTGACGATGCTCGTTCTGCTTTGAAAGATTATAAATTAGAAGTAGTTTACAGCTTCTAAGGTTCAATCCTAATCCACTTAACATGTTAAGTAGAAAACAAAAACACTTTTTACTTAAGTTTTTCAGTTTGTTTTCTGTCGTAAGGGGTTACAATATTTTAGTCATTGTAATCGCTCAATATTTAACTTCCGTTTATATTCTTGCTCCTAAATTACAGTTAAGAAAAGTCCTTTTTGATCCTAATCTGCTAATGCTCGTTTTGGCTTCGTCTTCGGCAATTGCAGGAGGTTATATCATTAATAGTTTTTACGATAGTGAGAAAGACCTTATTAATCGTCCTCATAAAACGATGTTGGATAAATTGGTGAGTCAGCGAACTAAGTTAACAGGATATTTTATACTTAATTTCTTGTCTGGAATTTTCGCGAGCTATGTTTCATTTAAAGCCGTAGTTTTCTTTTCGTTGTATATTTTCGGGATCTGGTTTTATTCCCATAAACTAAAGAAGTATCCTTTTGTTGGAAATATCACCGCAGCGATTCTAGCAGTGATTCCGTTTTTCGCAGTTTTCATCTATTACCAAAATTTTGATTTAGTCATTTTTGTTCACGCGACTTTCTTGTTTCTAATCATTTCTATGCGAGAATTAGTTAAGGACCTTGAGAATTTGAAAGGCGACCTGGCTCTTAATTATCGAACGATACCGGTTGTATATGGTGAAAAAGTTTCAAAATGGATGCTTTCTTTATTAAGTTTTCTGGCGTTAATTCCAACCACTTTGTTGATAACAAGGTTTGAAACTGGATATATGTATTTCTTTTTCTACGGAAGTGTTCTTGCACTCGTGGCATTTTTAATAATACTATGGAAATCTGAAGAAAAACTGCATTATATTGTACTTCACTTTATTTTAAAGTTTATAATTCTAGCAGGTGTTTTTAGTATCGTACTTATTGATATTGATGTTTTACTAAACCGCTTCTTATAATTAATATTTTAACTGAACTCTTCAAGGGTTCCAAACCATGGAAGAACTAGATAAAACTCAATCTATAGTTCGATATATAGGAAATTATGATTTCATAGTTTGCACCTTGAATCTCAAGGGGCTTTATGTATCTTTGCAAAAATTTTAATAATGAGCAGTACTCAAGATAGTAGTGGAAAAGGAAAGGCTTCAGGTAGAGGAGGTAGTAATTCTCGTAACCGAAGTGGTGCAAAAGGAAATGCGGCCTCAAAATCAAAAGATCCTGCTAAAAAGAAAGGAAAACCTACTCCCCCGAGAGTGAGAGAACTTGGGTGGGATGTAAAACCTGCAGCGGCAAAAAAACCGAATAAAAAGGAAGGAATCCGCTTAAATAAATATATCGCAAACAGCGGTATTTGCTCGCGACGTGAGGCAGATACTTATATAGCTACAGGCTTGGTAACTGTAAACGGAAAGATTGTAAACGAAATGGGGCATAAGGTTGAATTAACCGACGATGTCCGTTTCGATGGACGCCGTTTGAATCCCGAAGAGAATACTTATGTATTGCTAAACAAACCAAAAGGGTTTGCGACAACGGATAGCGAGAGTAAGGGAAATACCGTAATGGATTTGGTTGCAAATGCTTCGTCTACCAAAATAAAACCATTTGGTAGGTTAGGGCGTAATTCTACCGGATTATTACTGTTTACGAATGATGATGAATTTCGTCAAAAATTCACCAAGAAAGGAATCGCAAGATTATTTCATATTGAACTCGATAAGAATTTGAAAGCTGCTGATCTTAAAAAAATCAAGGACGGATTAAAAATTGACGAAAAATTAATTTCAGTTGAAGAAATTAGCTATATCACCAATGCCCCAAAGAAGGAAATCGGTTTGAAAATAAAGCATACTGGAAATAGTGTAATTCGAACGATTTTTGAACATTTGGGATATGATACTGTGCGAATCGACTGTGTAACCATTGGGCCACTTACCAAGAAAGACCTACCACGTGGAAGATGGAAACACTTAAGTCAGCAAGATATCGATATGTTGGCGAGATTGTAGTTTTCTTTAAATAATTTCAAAACCTTTCTTTAGAATAGAATACAATAATGTCTCAACCACTTCAGTTTTACATTAGTGAAAAGCAATTATTTAAAAACGAATTGGCCGTCGTTAATCGAAAATTGAGGACTTCTGGTGTGATTCGATTGATTTTCGCCGGACTTCTAATCTTCGGGATTTATTATTTCTTTAGCATTACAGAAGTTGTTATTCCTCTGATTGTTGTCGGAATAATAGTCTTCATTTTTCTTGTTTCAAAGCATTCCGATCTAGATAGAAGGAGAAGTAAACTAAAAGCCTTAATTAGTATCAATGAGACTGAAATTAATGTCCTAAACGGAAATTTAGAAGGCTTAGCCACCGGAAGAGAGTTTGAAGATCATTCTCATCAATACAGTTATGATATTGATCTCTTCGGAAATGGTTCCTTTTTTCAATACTTGAATAGAACGGTCATTGTTTCAGGAAAAAAGTTGCTGGCAAATATGCTCGTTTCCAATGATACCTTTGAGATTGTCAATAAGCAAGAGGCCATTAAAGAGCTTTCAGAAAAACCAAAATGGAGGCAAAACTTTTCTGCCACCGGTAGTTTAGTTGAGGTAGAAACAAAGGCAAGTCAGATTCTTTCTTGGTTAACGAATCACGAGACCTTCGTTCCTAAAAGTATGAGGCTTTTACCTGTTTTATTTGCAGGTGTTTCTCTCCTGATTTTTATTCTGAATTATTTAAATATTATTCCACTTTCAGTAACTACATTATGGTTTTTTGTAGGTGTAGGGGTTACAGGGATCTATATTAAGAGAATAAATGAGTTTTATCAGAATGCAAGTAAAGCTAAAGAGACTTTTAAGCAATATCATCAGTTATTAGATCTTATTGAAAGAGAAGATTTCACCTCAAGATTATTGAAGTCAAAGCAGGAGGAAATTAAGAAAGAAAGCAAGAAGGCGTCTGAAATATTTTTGCAATTTTCTAAGATGTTGGATGCTTTCGATCAACGCAATAATATGTTGGTTGGGATCGTAGCGAATGCGTTTGCTTTACGAGATTTACAACTGTGTTATAAAATTGAGGCTTGGATTGAGACCTATCAAGATCAAGTAGCACATTGGTTTGATGTCATCTCATTTTTTGATGCTCAAAATTCCTTATCGAATTACGCTTTTAATCATCCTGAACATTGTTTTCCGGAGATTGTTTCGACCAAGTTTGTTATTGATGCAAAGCAGTTAGGACATCCTCTTATTTCTAAAGATAAAAGGGTGGACAATGATTTTAGCATTCAAGGGACCGACTTTTTTATCATTACAGGAGCTAATATGGCTGGGAAAAGCACGTTCTTAAGAACTGTGTCATTGTCTATTATTATGGCGAATACTGGCTTGCCAGTTTGCGCCAAAAGCTTTGATTATACGCCTATAAAGCTAATCACAAGTATGCGAACTAGCGATTCGCTAACCGATGATGAATCCTATTTCTTTTCAGAATTGAAGCGCTTAAAAATGATAATTGAAAGCGTACAGCTAACAGAAAAACCTGGTGACTATTTTATTATTTTAGATGAAATTTTAAAAGGTACAAATAGTACAGATAAGGCAATAGGTTCGCGAAAGTTTGTAGAAAGATTAGTAAAATTAGGAGCTATGGGGATTATTGCAACTCACGATTTGAGCCTCTGTGAAATATCAAAGGATCTCTCTGAAGTAAAGAACCATTACTTTGATGCCGAGATTATTGACAATGAATTACACTTCGATTACACCTTTAAAGATGGGATTTGTAAAAATATGAATGCCTCTTTCTTGTTGAAGAAGATGGAGATTATTTAGACGCGGGGATATATAAAAGATCATTATTGTTGGTTAAAGAGGCAAGGCCGCTTTGCTGCAATAAGCAAGACTAAAAGCAAATAGCTTATAATAATCACGTTCTGTTTTCATCTAAAACTATTCTTTATTTGGTGAAATAGTCTTTCAGAAAAATGAGAAAACCCGACAAATTAATGTATCACATCTATCTAATGGCATATACTTTCTTTTTTTAGATACTGAAGAAGGAATGCTGATAAAAAAGTTTGTTAAAGAATAAAATACCTGTTCCTTAAATCAACTTGGGTTCCGTAGTTCTCTGAAAAATCTCCCAAACTGCAAATCCGATAACTACAGTATATTCTAAGGCAACGAGCCATAAGTTTTCTGAAAAATCATTTAGACCGTATGCTGAATAGCTTAGAATAACAGCTGCGCTCCATACAATTGGAAATTTATATCTTGTAAAGACTGAAAGGATTAGAGGGGTGCAGATATACCAAGGGTGGACAGTTGTAGCTAATAAGAAGTAGATAGATATTCCGAATAGCATCACCGTAATTAATTGCTTTGTAGATATGTTCTTTCTGAAAAAAGTAAGAAGCAATATAGCTGCGATTACTAAAAACGGAGATATGCTTCCATAGGGTTTAATCAAATTTGTGTCATAATACTCAAAACCAATCCATTTTACAATATTGTAAATACTAGCATTGAACTCAAAGTTCTGAAACCATAGGTTTACGGTGTTTGTAAAATTCAGAATAAACTCACTCGATAAAAACGGCGAGAATAATAATAAAACTGTACCTAGAACCACCAAGCAGAATTTTGTAAAATTCCAAAATCCTTCTGCAAGAGGTTTTTTCTGTGTGAAATATTGAAAAAACAGGGGTAGAAACAAAAGAGGAATTAGTTTTACACCGACGGAAATCGCTAGTATCGCTGAAGCCCAAAACCATTTACCCCGATGAAGTAGATACAAGGACCAAATTACAAAAAACAGCATCACTCCTTCAAAATGAAGGTTTCCGGTTAGTTCTATGAGTACAAATGGATTCAGAAAATACCAGAAGATATTACTAACGGGCAATGATAATTTCTCGAGTAATTTCTTTCCGAAATATAGAATACCTATATCAGCCGAGATCATAATAATACGAAGTATTACGACTGATCCTAAAATGCTTTTACCTGCAAATAGGCCAGCGATTGCGAAGAATAATTGATTGATTGGGGGGTAATTACTAAAATTACTAGCATTGAGTCCGCCCATGCCATTAAACAATTCTTGCGCCTGCGGCATTGAGAATTTCAATAATGCTGTTGGATCATTTAATAAATAGTCGGGTGTAAACAGATAGGGATTGATGCCTTGAATTAACATCCTCCCGTCCCATAAGAAACGATAAAAGTCTTGGGATAAATTTGGAATGGCCCCTATAAAAACTAATCGAAAGACAATTCCTATCCCAGCTAATAACCAAAAGTTTCCTTTATTAATTTGGATAATCTTATAAGTAAGAAAAAAGAGTGCCCCATAAAGACTGATTAATTTTATAAAATCACCTCGAACTAAATCATAGGCAAAACCTAAATAGAAAGCCATGCTAAGCACCGTTAGGAGCACAGCTATTCTATTAGATTTTATATAATTAAGCATTGAAACATAAATTCATGAGATTCCTGCTTTCGCTTGCCTCCTTTAATTCGCTGTCGCCGTGCGACTAGTCTTGCCATTCGGCTATGAATAGATTTGTGTCTCGACCTCCTCCATTGTTCCTATTGGAAGAGAAAGCCAAGTGCTTCCCGTCGTTTGAAAACACCGGAAAAGCATCAAATGTTTCCCCGTGAGTAACTCGCTCTAAATTCTTTCCGTCCAAGTCAATTAAATATAAGTTGAAAGGGAAGCCACGTTCCGCTTCAAAATTACTTGAGAATAGAACTTTGTTTCCGGAAGGCAGAAAAAACGGACACCAATTAGCATTTCCTAAGTTAGTAAGTTGTCGTAAATCACTTCCGTCGGCATTGCAAACGAAGAGTTCCATTTCTGTTGGCTCTACTAGTCCTTCTGCTAATAAATCTTTGTATTTTTTAATTGCTTCAGGTGTCTTTGGTCTAGATGCTCTGAAAATCAATTTTGTGCCATCAGGAGAAAAGAAAGCACCGCCATCGTATCCTAACTCGTCTGTGACTTGAAATACATCACTACCGTCTATATTCATTGTGTATAGCTCTAAGTCACCACTTCGGGTAGAAGTGAAAACAATTTTGTCACCTTTAGGAGAAACCGTGGCTTCGGCATCATATCCCGGTTCATTTGTAAGTTGCTGTGTAATATTTCCTTCCAGATCGGACACAAAGATATCGAACGAATCATATACTGGCCATACGTATGCACCATTTCTTCGCAAAGGTACTTCCGGGCATTTTTCATCTACCAAATGCGTCGACCCATAAACAAAATGTTTGTTGTCTGGCAAGAAATAGGCACAGGTCGTTCTTCCTTTTCCAGTACTAATCATAGGTGGTTTTGTATTTTCAAAACTCTCGGAGGCATTCATTAAGAACATTTGATCACATTCCATTCCCCATCCTTTATTGTTGGATTGAAAAACAAGTTGCTTGTCGTCAAAACTCCAATAAGCCTCAGCATTATCACCTCCAAAAGTAACTTGCCGTATGGATTTGAAATGTTTTTCTTCGGGATAAATTAAGGAATCTTTTACTTCATCAACCACCCGTTCATTTGCTTCGACAGAAGCATTCTCTTTTTGTACCCCCTCTTCCGATTTATTTTTACAAGAAAATAATAGGCAAATGAATAGAAGTGTGGCAATGACTCTCATAAATTATGTAATTTTGCACAAAAATAGTAATATGCGCGCATTAATAATAGTTTTTGTTTCGATCGTTCTTTTTTCTTGTCAAGATGTAAAAATTGAAAAGGTTACTATGAAGGAAGATGTTGTTGCTTTGGCGGATGACTTACTTGAAGGCAGGGAGACTGGAACTTTAGGAGAACGTCTTGCTTCTGAATATATAGCTAAACGTTTTACAGACTTGAACTTAATACCTAAAGGAACCGACGGTTATTATCAAAGTTTTGTTTTTAAGCCAAGTACGAATCCACATGAAAAGGCAGGTTTTATATATTCTGAAGAAGATAGTACGGTAAACGGTCGTAATGTTGTAAGTTTTATTGACAATAAAGCTGAGACGACTGTGGTTATAGGAGCGCATTATGATCACCTAGGTTTTGGAGGTGATGGCTCTTTATATCGAGAAGAGGTTGAAGCAATTCATAATGGAGCCGATGATAATGCAAGTGGGGTAGCTATTCTTCTAGATTTGGCAACGCGTTTGAGTTCAGATGAACAAACGTCAAGTAATAACTATCTTTTTATTGCTTTTTCAGGAGAAGAAATGGGTCTCTTAGGATCCAATTATTTCGTCAAGAATCCTACGATAGATACAAAGAAAGTGAGTTATATGTTAAATATGGATATGGTTGGGAGATTAAATGAGGAGAAAACCATAGCCGTTCATGGTGTTGGAACCTCCCCCATATTTAAACAAGTATTATTTGCAAATAAAGACTCATTGAATATCGCGGAACATGAATCAGGTATAGGTCCAAGCGATCATACTTCGTTTTATCTTGCAGATATTCCCGTGCTACATTTCTTTACTGGCCAGCATTTAGATTACCATAAGCCGAGTGATGATTCGGACAAGTTGAATTATGAGGGGATGGAATTAATCTCAAATTATATTTATAATATAATTACCGATTTAGATAATAACGGTCAATTGACTTTCAGAAAAACAAAGAATGAAAGTGAAGATGTTCCTGCATTTAAGGTGGCTTTAGGAGTGGTGCCAGATTATCTGTATACCGGCAAAGGAATGCGTATTGACGGTGTTAGCGAAGATAAGCCAGCTCAAAAGGCGGGCTTGAAAAGAGGTGATGTTGTAGTGAAATTAGGGGAGCACGATACTGTAGATATGATGGGCTATATGATGGCACTGTCTAAATTTGAAGTTGGTCAATCAACAACAGTAACGGTAGATCGTGGTGGAGAATTACTAGAAAGAAAGGTTACCTTCTAGGGTTTATATCTTAATATAATTTAGGTTGTTAGCGTTGACTATACCTTACTGGTTAAACTCTTTAGGAAGACAAAACCAAACCCGATAAAGAGCATTAAGTGGAAAGGGAACAGTCCGAAGTCTCCTCCTTGACCACCTACCACAAATGCGCTGTACATTCCAAAGGCGAAATACAGCATTAGGATTCCTTCAATAATTACATTCGGAGAAATATTCTTTGCAATGTATTTATTGTCCTTCCAATTGTTTTTTAGTGCACTGACATTGAATTTCGGAGTTCGAACAAAATCACTTTTCTTTCCCATATGCCCTTCGAGTACGGCTATTGAATTATGCAGTGCGAAACCCATCGCGACTGTAAAAAAGGTAAAGAACATCCCAGTGTATTTTATGAACATTTTAAATCCGCCGCCATAGGTAATTTTATACATGAACCAATAGCAGATAAAAAAGATGATAGTACTTAGGACGAAGAAGCTCATCACATAGAAGTACATTTTTAAATGTGCGTACTCATTTTTTATGTAAAGCATAGGGATGCTCAAAACGGCAACAATAAAAATATTTAAGAACATCGTGCTGTTCAATAAATGGAGTAAACTATGTATTTTAGTCTTAAACGGAACAGTCTTACTAGCTAATACGCGACCGGACATTTTTTGAAAATTTTCTGCTCCGCCTTTGTTCCATCGAAACTGCTGTGAGCGGGCTGCACTAATTATTATAGGCAGTTCAGCTGGAGTTTCTACTTCTTCCAAATACTTGAACTTCCAATTTTTCAATTGAGCCCTGTAGCTTAAATCTAAATCTTCGGTGAGGGTGTCACCTTCCCAGTTACCTGCATCTAGGATACATTCGCGTCGCCAGGCACCAGCTGTTCCATTAAAGTTAATAAAATGTCCCTTGCTGTTTCTTCCAACTTGCTCCAACGTAAAGTGTGCGTCTAATGCAAAAGCTTGTACTTTGGTTAAAATTGAATAGTCTCGGTTTAAATGTCCCCATCGCGTTTGAACAACCCCTATTTTTGGGTCTTTAAAATATGGGATCGTTTGCTTAAGCCAGTTTTTCTTCGGAAGGAAATCTGCATCAAAAATAACAATGAATTCACCTTTGGCGGTTTTCAATCCTTCTTTAAGTGCCCCTGCTTTAAAACCGCTTCTGTTTTTTCTAGTGACATGTTGGATATCCAGACCGGTAGTTTTTAATTCTGCGATGTGTGCCTTAGTTGAGGCGAATGATTCATCGGTAGAGTCGTCTAAAACCTGAATTTCGAGCTTATCTTTCGGGTAATCGAGTTCCGAAATATTGTTGAGCAAACGTTCCATAACATACAGCTCATTATAGACTGGAAGTTGAATAGTTACAAAAGGAATCTCGCTTGGGTTAGAGAAATCAAAAGTCTCACTCTTGTCAATAAGTTTTTGAGCACTTAAGTAATTGAAAAGCAGATTTAGTTGGGCCAAAGCATACATAAAAATAAGTATCAAGGCTACCGAATAAACAACAATAATAATCCATTCCAAAATCATTTTTTCAAGCTATATTTAAAGATCCAACTTAGGATTTTAACTCCCGCAAATATAGCACCTTTTAATGTGCCTGAAACTTTTGAGACACCTATTCGGTTTCTATATTTTACAGAGACCTCTGTATATTTGTATTTTCGTTTAAGTGCCTTTAATTGCATCTCAACGGTCCATCCATAAGTCTTATCCTCCATTTGTAAATCGAGAAGTTTGCCATATTTAATTGCACGAAATGGTCCTAAATCCGTAAACGTTGATTTAAAAAAGATCGACATAAGAAAAGTAGCCAACCAATTCCCAAATTCCTGCGGGACTGTCATCGACCCTTGCTCCCTTAATTCCTTAGTTCTTGCTCCGATTACAAAGTCAAAATCATTTTCTAATATCGGGGCCACTATTTTTGAAAGCTCTTCAGGGTAATCACTATAGTCACCGTCCATAAAAACCACAATCTCTGGTTTTTCCGATAAGGAGTCAAGGTGTTTTATTCCTTTCAAACAAGCATTTCCGTAGCCTTTGTTTTCTTCTAAAAGTACAGTGGCTCCTGCCTTTCTTGCCAACTCTGAAGTCGCATCTGCTGAATTATTATCTACTACGATTATTTCTGTAACAAAGTCGGGAATATCACCAATCACATGTGCAATTGAATCCTCTTCATTGTAGGCGGGGATGATAACTTTAATATTGGTCATTGTAAATCAGACAGTTTGTTGTCTTTTTTAAAGGATTTGTAATCTGTCCATTCTTTAACCTTTTTTCCATTTTTAAATTTAGTGGCCTTTACTATTTTATCATTGTTGTAGATCAAACAATAGCCATTTTTCTTGCCGTTCTTTAATTGGCATTTATGATTAATATTTTCCGCAGAGTCAAAGTATTTCCACCACTTTGTCTTGGTGCCATTGTCATAGTGACCTTCGCTTTCAACGATGCCATTATCACGGTAAAAATACCAGTAGTCGGTTGGCTCATCTTTAGATAGGTGGCCTTCCTTTTGTAATTGGCCGTTGCGGTAATAAAACTTCCAATAACCATCTTTTTTTGAATCTACTATCCAACCTTCAGCCTTTATGTTTCCATTAGCATAGTGCCTTTTGGAATAGGTTTTTTCGTTCAAGCTTTGGGCGTTAGCAAATACAAATGACGAAATCATTCCGAAGAAAAAAAGGAGAAAGAGGACCTTTTGTATCTTGGCAAATCTCTTACTCTGAGTCTGATCGCTTTGGTTTTTCATTTTTCAAACAATTATTCTTTATTCACCAAGTTCATTAAATCTACATCATTCCCTAATAGGATCTGGTTGCTGTCAATTCGGCCATTCATGGAATCATTTTCCAAGTTCAGTACACCACGAGGACACACTGCGCTGCAAACCCCGCAACCTACACAACTGGAACGAACGATATTTTCACCTTTTTGGGCATAGGCCCGAACGTCAATTCCCATTTCGCAATAGGTAGAACAATTACCGCAAGAAATACATTGCCCGCCATTAGTGGTAATTCTAAATTTGGAAAACAAACGCTGTTGCATTCCAAGAATTGCTGCCATTGGGCATCCCATTCTGCACCAGACGCGGTTTCCAAATATTGGATAGAACCCAGTTCCTATAACTCCAGAAAAAACAGAGCCAATTAAAAAGCCATATAAGGATCTTAGTTTCCCAGCTTCAAATAGAAACAATTCTTTTCCTGAAAAGTAATGTATGGCAATTAGACTTAGAATAATTATGAGGTATCCAATAGCACCATATTGTGCATCTTTTGCCAACTCTTCTTTTTTAAAGTACCAGATTAGCGCGAATAATACTCCCAGAAATACAGCAACTCCAATAAGAAATATATCTTTTGTCAACCAGTACTTTGTATTGTCATAACCGAGATATGTGGAGATCACGGCAGTTGTCATCACCACTGAAAAAACTAATACCGAATGAATCACCCAGCGCTCAACTTTCCAAGCGCTCATGCTTTTGTCTGAAAGTTGTCGAAAAGAATCCCCGGCGGTTTCGGCTAAACCACCACAACCGCAAACCCAAGAGCAGTACCAACGTTTGCCATATTTGTAGGTAAGAATAGGTGATACTACAAAAATCGAGAGAATGCCAAAAAGTAAAAAGACAAGGCCTATGGTTTCAGCATTGATAAACTGATCTATCCGCCATTGATCAAATGCATAATAATTTAAGGGCCACATGTTTTTTAAATCATTGTAAGGCAAAGAGAAGGTATCCGAATTTAAGCGCGCCATTAACTCCGGAATCATAAAGGCAAAAGCAGTCTGAAAAAACATTACACTGGCGGTTCGCAATTGCTCATATCGATTGTGCTTATATTTCATCATGAATTTAACTCCAAAGGCTACTATTGCTATAGTGTATAAAGTACCGTAAACAAACCATTGACTCGCAGCATTTCCACTTAGGATTCTGCTCAAAGGATCAAACAGCGCTATAACACCAGTATTAGCGCCTCCGTCAACACCGAGGCCTAATAACTCTGCGAAAAAATATAAAACAATATAAAAACCAGTTAACCCAATACCTGCAATCCAAGCGAGATAACCGCGACTCGAAATTGATTTGAACCAAACACCGTCATTCTTAATGCCTTCTATTTTATTTTTATAACTGCCGTGTGCAAATAGAATAATTCCTCCAGTTAGCGCAGTTAGTGCGATTGTAAGCCAAACGGCTTTATTAGGTAGGCTAACATTAAATCCGGCAAGAACGATAATAAATAGACCTAGCATCCCAATTAAAGTTCCAATTTTTTGAACGGTATTGATATTCTTTGGTGCGTCGCCAGTAAGAGACATGTTTTTTTCTAAAGTGCTCATTGTTGTTTTTTTTAAACTGGAACGATTTGATTATTAAATGCTGTAAGAATTTGGCTTTCGAATTTTTTATAAAACTCTGGATCAAAGTTAGCTTCGGAAAGGTTTTCCATTACAAAATCAACGTGTCTTTTTTCTGAAATCCATCGATCAAATATTTCATGTCTCATTCTTATTCCGAAGGTATTTATTCCTAAAAACAGATTCGATTCTTTGTGAAAAGATACAGTAATACACTTCGTATCATCCTCATGTTTCCAATGAAAATGTTCTTCATATTCCTTCTTTTTGGCAAATACCCAACCATAGGTCTGGTATTCTATATCAAAGAATTTGGCGCTGTTAAACCAGTGACCAGGTTTGTATTCTAATGGATTACCACAAATTGTCTGCGCCAGTGTTTCACCCATCATACGACCTGTATACCACACGGCTTCTATTGAGCGTCGATTTCCAATTGGTTCATGTTGTTCGGCGCAATCACCTATTGCGTAGATATCCTTAATGTTTGTTTCTAAATGACGATTTACTTTAACACCTCTTCCCAATTCAATACCGCTGTCTTTTAGAAAATCTATGTTCGGAGAAACGCCTGCAGTGAGTCCTACTAGGTCGCAGGCTAGTTCTTCTCCTGTTTCAGGAATAACGACCGCCCTTACTTTCCCATTTTCATCGGATAAGATTTCTTTTAAATTCATTCCCAAACGTAAGTCGATATGGTGGTTTTTGATATGTCGATTTAGCATTTCACTTTCTCCCTGTGGAAGAACGCCATTCCAGAAACTATTCTCTCGTACAAGAAAAGTAACCGGAATGTTTCTCGTGTTTAACATTTCGGCCAATTCGATTCCAATAAGTCCGCCGCCAACAATTACAGCCCGTTTGCAGACTTTATTATTTGGAGCATATTTTTCTAAAGAGTCAAGATCTTGTTTTGAATATAATCCTTGAACTCCATCTAGATCTTGTCCTGGCCATCCAAATTTATTCGATTTAGAACCTACAGCAATTATAAGTTTGTCATAATTTAGTGTGTCTCCATTTGAAAAAACTAGTTCTTTTTGCTTCGGAAGCACAGCTTTCACAAAACCTTGTTTAAGTTCAATACGGTTCTTCTTCCAGAAATAGTCCTCATAAGGCTTCGTATGTTCGTATTTCATATGCCCCATATAGATATACATTAGCGCTGTACGGGAGAAGAAATGTTCTGTTTCTGAAGAGATTATGGTAATTTTTTTATCTGTAAGTTTTCGTATATGGCGGGCTGCAGTAACTCCTGATATTCCATTTCCAATAATAACAACGTGCTCCATAAATTTGAATTGGTAGATTGCTCTGTCGAAATTAAAGATAAGAACTTATTTCGTAGGATGCTTTTTTTAAATAAACACTTGGAATAAAACCGAAATGGCTGTTTCCGGCTTTTTATATTTTATAGAAGTCATATGACATGAGCCCTTGTGAATAGTGATTTTTTATTAAATTAATAGAATTTTAAGGAATTGATTTGTAAGTTATTTAAAAAGTGGCGGACTTATGAAACTTCAAAGAAAAACAATGAAAAAACTATTCATTCTAACAATTACTCTAATAGGTCTAGGTTTTCCTGAAAGTAAAGCCCAGGATATTCAGTCATTTTTTGAAGGGGCCGATGTCTTCTTCAATTCCTATGTTTCAGATGGGAAAGTAGATTACAAGGCTATTATTAAATCACCTAAATCGTTAAATTCATTACTTGAAACAGCAAAAAGTATAGAAGTTTCTGCTTCGGATGCAAATACCTATCAGTCTTTTTGGATCAACGCTTATAACCTTTCAGTAATAAAAGGAGTGGTAAATAATTATCCAATTAAGTCTCCCTTAGATAAAAAGGGCTTTTTTGATCAGATAACTTATGAGATAGGAAATAAATCGATAACACTAAACGATATTGAAAACAAAAAACTTCGTGGGGTGTTTCAAAAGGAAGCGCGTTTTCATTTTGTATTGGTTTGCGCCGGATTGGGTTGCCCACCGATAATTAATAGCGCATACAAACCATCTACTTTAGAAGCACAATTGCAGAAACAAACTGAGATAGCGCTAAACAATCCTAACTTTATAAAAGTAAAGGGGGATAAAGTACAGCTTTCTCAAATCTTTGAATGGTATAAAAGCGACTTTATACAAGATGGCTCAGAAATAGAATTTATCAATAGATTTAGAAAGGAAGCTATTCCTAAAGAAGCCAAAGTTTCATATTACAATTATGATTGGGGATTAAATTCAAAATAATAAAAAGTCTTCCTATCTACTAGACGGTCTTGCGGGTATCTAGTGGTCGGCGTAAGAACTACTCTTAGTTAATTTTTGAGCGAATAAAATTTCAAAAATTAAAATCATACATGAAATTTACCAAACGACTCTTAGCCATCGTGTTTATATGTTTTGTTTGTTCAATAGGTACAGGACAGGAAGATACAGAGACATCAATAAGTAATATTCAGGACTACACACCTTCAAAATTGTTGAGAAAGGGCCAATGGGATATTAAATTCTTTAATAGTATTTATACGCAGACGGAGCAAACAGATTCTGGGTCTACATCGATTACAATCCCGAGGCAAACTTTTTTCACAAATACTACCGAAGTTTATACTGGTGTAAGTGAGAACTCTCGAATTAATATAGGTTTAATTATCCAAGCTCGCTCAAATACATATCGCGGCGCGGGAGCATTAGAAGTTTCTAGTTTTAAGAATAATGACACCGATGCTAGAAGTGGACTAACGACTATAGCCCCGTCTATAAGAGTGCAGCCCTTTAAAAGCATTAGCAATTTCTCTCTTACGAGTTCTTTTTACATACCTCTTTTCAAAGATACACCCAACGCACCCTATCTAGATAAAAGAAGTTATACATGGGAAACTAAGTTTTTCTATGATAAAACTTTTGGGGGAAACAAATGGCAGATATTCACTGAAGCGGACTTTGCTTTTAATTTTGGTGAAACAAGACAAGATGCAGATCCTCTTACTGAAAATTTAGGAGAACGTTTTGCTAACAGTAGCCTTTCCCTTCCAATAAGTGCATTTTTAAGTTATTTCCCAACATCAAAATCTACCGTCTTTGTAAGTGCTCAACAAGCATTTTTAATTGGATATGATAATCCGAGTAGCTCTGGCGATAATTTCTCTCAAAATTACACCTCCGTAGGTATTGGCGGTAAGTATCAAGTGACAGATGTTCTGAATGTAGAAGCTTCCTTTGGAAAATTTGTAAGAGGTAATAATTTTCAAGGTTTAGGACAAACATTTAGCATTGGACTGCGAGCATTATTATAACGGAAGTCGTAAATTAGGGCTTTTGAAAAAAAATTATAATGAAAAATCTTCTAATTCTATTAGTATGTGGACTGCAGGTTTCTTGTCTAGGGCAACCCACCAAGATTAATGGAATTAGTTTTGTAGCCGCTCCGCAAGAGGTGAATCAACTTCATATTAATCCTGTCTTGGAACTCAATGCAAATTATGCAGCCATTATGCCTTTTGGCTTTATACGACAATTGAACAATCCTACAATTATACACAATACCGATAAACAATGGTTCGGAGAAACGAGTCGAGGTGCAAGGCAGTATATCGAAATGCTATGCAATAGTAATATTATGGTGATGGTGAAACCTCAAATTTGGATTTCACATGGAGCATTTACAGGCCATCTTAAAATGTCGTCGGAAGAGGATTGGAAGACTTTAGAGCAATCTTACCGTAGCTTTATTCTGGAATATGCAAATCTTGCTCAGCAAGTGGGAGCCGAATTATTTTGCATTGGTACTGAATTGGAACAATTTATAGTTCATCGCCCCGATTATTGGAACACATTAATAACCGATATAAAATCGGTTTACACTGGAAAGCTTACGTATGCTGCGAATTGGGATGAGTATAAACGGGTTCCGTTTTGGAAACAACTTGATTATATTGGTGTGGATGCCTATTTTCCGGTTTCTGAAAGTCGGACGCCTTCTTTAGAAGAGTCAAAAAAAGGATGGGTAAAATGGAAGGGAGAGCTGCGAGGGGTTTCTGAAAGAGAAAACAGAAAAATATTATTTACTGAATTTGGCTATCGCAGTGTTGATTATGCAGGAAAGGAACCGTGGAGAAGTGATCGAAACCTAATAGTAACCAATCATGAAGCGCAATCAAATACAACTAAAGCGTTGTTTGAAGAGTTTTGGAAAGAGGAGTGGTTTGCAGGTGGCTTTATTTGGAAATGGTTTATTGATCATGAGAAATCTGGCGGACTAGAAAACTCGCAATTTACACCGCAGAATAAGCCCGTTGAAGAGGTGATAAGAACGCATTATGGCCAGCAGTAGTAATTATATGTTATCAGACAGAGCTGGGGATGTTCAACTAGACTCGATCTCTGGTATGACCGCAGTTCTATTCTCAAAGCTGTTAGTAGAAATAATAGGATTAATACCTTAATTGAAAGACATATTGCAGTTGAATAAGCTATTGAGTTTTATATTGATTCTTTTTTGCCATGTTGTTTCTGGGCAAACTATTAGTGAAGTTTTGGTTCAAGGGAATAAAAAAACAAAAGAGCGCTTTATAAGGAATGTTTCTATCTTAAAGGAAGGGGCAATTCTTGATTCACTCATTATTGAAACCGACTTGAATCGCTTGAAACGATTGCCAGGAATATCATATGCCTATTTTGAAACAGAGGAAAAAGTCGATGGGACTTATAAAGTTGTATATGGAGTGGAAGAAAACTTTACTATTATCCCCTCATTAGCAGTTTTTACTACCAATGATAATGAGTTTGCTTTTAGACTTGGGTTATATGAGTTTAATGGTTTAGGTAGAAATATTGCTTTTGGAGGTTTTTTTCAACGAGATATATTCAATTCTTATGGCATAAATTTTAGAGCTCCTAACCTTTTTAGCAGAAAACTAGGAATCGCACTAAATCATCAAAATTTAACCACTCTTGAGCCGGTCTTCCTAGATTCTGGTAGTGCAAATTACAAGTATAATAATACTTCTTATGAGGTCTTGGGGTTGTATGAGTTCAACTTTAATCATCGAATAGAAATAGGTGTGAATTACTTTACAGAGGGATATAATTATCAAGACGGAGCAACCGAAGTTAATGTGCCTCAAGCTCTAAATGTTCATAAATTGCTTTACAAGGCTATTTACGAGTACAATCATATTGATTATTACTATCAGTATTTAGAAGGGTTTAAGAGTACATTTAACTTTCAATACGTAACAACAACTGACAGGGCTTTGCCAGAGTTTGTTATTGGGTGGACTGATTTTAATTATTACCATAGAATTGGGGAAAAAGGAAATTGGGCGAACAGATTGCGACTAGGTATAGCAAGTAACGATGATAACCCATTCGCACCCTTTTCAGTAGATAATAATTTAAACATTAGAGGTGTTGGAAATACAATTGATAGAGGCACTGGGTCAATTGTTTTAAATACCGAGTATCGTCATACATTTTTCGAAAAAGATTGGTTTGCATTGCAGGGGAATGCTTTTGTGGATGCAGGAAGTTGGCGTAATCCAGGAGGGAATCTTGACGATTTTGCAGACAGTTCTAATTTTAGGGTTTATCCGGGGCTAGGGGTAAGATTCATTCATAAACGCATATTCAATGCTATCTTTAGAATTGACTATGGTATAGGAATTACTCGAGATGCGACCAGTGGTTTGGTATTTGGAATAGGACAGTATTTCTAGATTAATTCTCTTGCGTACCTAGAAAGGGAATTTGTCTTAGTGCTATAGCCTATTTGGATACTCATTGCTTTCAAAGTGCCTTCATAAGCCGAACTACGAATGGTTATTTTTTTGAGGTGACAGACCGTTCATAGTATTGGTAAAGTTTTTCTGCGGACACGCCGAGACTATTTTTTAAATGAATCACGGCAAAATGATACTGTAGCTTCCAAGTGCCAATTTGATCATATTTTCGGGCAGATGTAAGAATATAATCTGGTATAATAGTAAAACCGTGTTTTTTATACAGTCGGCTTATAAATTCACAATCTTCATAAATAAGGTATTGCTCATCATAACCATTCATTTGATCGAATAATTCATTGCTAATGAACAAAGACTGATCACCACCGCGAAAGAGTTTTATATTAAACCGTGTGAACCACTGTGAAAACTTTAAAAGTGGATGATTATTATCAAATCTCATACGAAAGCACCCTGCAATTCCCCCCCTTTGAATTTCTGAAATTATTGATTCATCAAAATTATTCGGAGGAAATGAATCTGCGTGCAGAAAATACAATATAGTACCAGTCGCAGAGCGCGCACCTGTATTCATTTGTCTTGCTCTTCCTTTTTCTGAAGAGATTAATCTAATGTTTGCAATAGATTTTTTGGCATACAAATCAACAATTTGTCGTGTCTTATCTTGACTCCCACCGTCTACTATAATGATTTCTGAAATGTTTTTTAAGGAACTGTTTTTAGAAATATATTCTAATAAAGATACAATCGTATCTGCTTCATTAATAACCGGAATTATAATGCTTATCATATTAAATTAACGCTCTATTTATTCTTATTCGTTCAGTGACCAATCGTATTTTTTAAACTTTTTTCTGGCTTTAGGGTGGATTTGCACCTTCGAATATTTATTTAAAAATTCAGATAAAGAGCTGTCTTTTTTAAAATCCTTGGCAAACCAAGAAAATATTTCAGAAATTTCAATATTCATTTTTGAAATGCTATTTCGCCGAGGGTCATTAATAAATCGAATTGCTACTTTGTCTAATTGCGCATCCACCTCTGAAGCGTTAAAGGCTGTATTTAATAATGGAGGACAAGAAAAAGAGGCGCAATTAATTCCGAAATGAATTCTAGGATCATTCATTTTTCGAAGTATTTGATGCTCAATTTCATTTAAGTTATACCATTTCTCTCCCAATTTCCATAAGCGCTGATCCCAAGGTTTTTTCAAATCTTTTATGCTATTAATCGGATAACTTCTAATTATTAGATCAATTGTCATCGCATTATATGCGTTTATCCAATAAGCGAGTTTATCTTCTTTTGTCCAATTTTCAGCTGGTAAGGACGCGCCCAACGAGATGATGTAATCTTCGAGAAGGTTTTTGTTTTGGAGAAAACCCTTATAATTCACAATTCCGGTTTCAGAAACATTTGCGATTAGCAATGCATTGAAAGCGTCATGATTGAAAGCCTCGATAGGTCGAGAAACCGGAGCAGAAACTTCCTCGGTAACAGTCGCTATTGAATCGATTGATGTCGAACTAATGTTTACTACGTCGACAGCTGCTTCAACTTTTTCTGTATCCTCAAGGCGAACAAATGCTTCATCCTGAGATATATAGAATGGCTCAGAGGTTTTGATGCTTTTACCGCCGCCACAGGCCATTACCAGAAAAGTTATACATAAAACTATGAAACTTTTTTTCATCTTTATTTTTTTCTAATATACAATTAGGAAACCACGGAATTTGATTATTACAAAATATTTTTGAGTAATTTAAAAAGTAACCCTCTTAATACAGCTGCTATCGGGAGTGTTAAGATCCAAGACAATACAATTTTTTAAACCATTTTAGTGTCGGCCTTCTTTGTTACCTTGCCAATCCCGAAAATAGAGCCTACTGAAACATGGGTTGTTGAAAACGGTAGACCGTGAATGCTCGCAGTTGTTACCAGCAATCCGGTAATAAGATTTGCTGTAAATCCTTGCCCGTGGTTCATAGGAGTGATTTTTTTAGCAATCGTAACTCCAACTTTTTTAGCATTTACCAATCCGCCAACAGCCATAGTTATTGCGATGGCTATCATTCCCCACTTAATATCTATCGCATTTATAATAACGATCAATCCCACAATTTTCGGGGTGTCATTCAATCCCCTAGCAAAGCTTACTAAGCCTGCACTGAAAAAATGCATAATCTCTAAAATCTTTTGAGAAGCAATTCCCAATATGTTTCCGGAATATGTTTCTGAATATTTTTTTTTACATGCCGAGATCTCTAAATTAGTCGAAAGATCCATTGTTAAATTGGCACCCCAATTTTAGAGGCAAACAACACAGTAATTGCAGCTCCCAAAGCAATGGAAATTGCAAAAATGGGATTTTCAATAAGTTCATTGGGTACTAATCCTTTTTCCGGAGAAATTTTCAACCAATGATTCGGCTAGAAATATCGCTGCAATGGAGCCCGAGAAGGTTGTTACGGTCGCCAATAAAATTGCTTTTTATAACTTGTTGTGCCACTTCCAAAGAGTGTAGCTACTCCTTTAAAGTTATCATTTACACCGTTACTGAATGCTAAAAAGCAGGTGGCAGTATAAAGAAGGATTAAAATCATAAGATAACTTAAGATAAAGCTCAACTATGGGACGCAAGACTCCAAAGTACCTTGCATTAGAAACGAAATAAAAAATAAATCTGTTTAAGCATTAACAGCAACCGCCACCGTCGTAATGAAAAGTAGATTCGCTGAAATATATATCATCTCTCCCTAGATTTTTTAAAGCTCCGGCAGTTTTATCACAAATAGCTATTGGTTGATTCTTTAATAAAATATGACCGGCTTTGTCGTCAAAGTAATCTTCATCACCATAATAAATCGCCGACTTTCCAGTAAAGATACAAGGGCCATCTTCTGGCATGGGGTCTTTAATAGCCGCCACTTCTATAGATTCGATATAGATTAATTCATTGGTAGGATAATTTTTTGGGTCGAGAATACGATACGGCTTTCGTGCTCTAATCTCTATAGTTCCAAATCCGCAATCTGTTAGTGCCTTCACATATTCAGCAATTGGGATGCTTCCACTTAAACATAAAGCACGGAGTCTATCGTCGTTGCGTAGGGTATCATTCATTGGTTGCTCACAAGTAGGGTCGCTCATAACCAATCTCCCGTGAGGCTTTAAAACACGGTACATTTCTTGAATCGCTTTTTTAAGATCTTCTGCTTTAAAAATATTGAAAAGACAGTTTTGCGCTGCGACGTCTATCGAATTATCCTCCACAGGTAAATTCATGGCATCTCCTTTTTTAAGAGCAACATATTCGCTTTTAAACCAAGGATTCAATGCTTCTGCCTCTTCGAAATTTTTACGGGAAGCTTCTAACATTTCATCGACCACATCGATGCCAACGACACCGTTTTTTTGCCGATTAAAATAAGAGAATTGAAGTAGCTCCATGCCTCCGCCAACGCCAACATATAAAGTTTTTGGGTTATTGGTGAGATCACGCGCATGCACTGTACTTCCACAGCCATAGTTCATTTCCTGCATGATCATTGGAATCTTCAAACCGGGTAATTCCCAAATTGGATTCGTAGTACAGCAGAGTCCTACATCTGGTGAAAGCGCAGCTTCTTTGTAAAGATCGTGGGTGGCGTCTAGGTAACTCATAATTTACAATTGTTTAATAAGTTCGGTAAATAATGTAATCATATTGGGTTCTGCTTTTCCGGCCATAGCAATGATTTCTGCAATATTGACCGGCTTCAAATTGTCTGGGTCACATTCGTCGGTTAAAACGGATAAGGCTGACACAGGAAGTCCCAAATGATTTGCAACAATAATTTCAGGTACGGTACTCATACCAACTGCATCTGCACCTATAATTTTTAAATAACGATATTCTGCTCGCGTCTCCAACTGAGGCCCTACGACGCTTGCGTAAACTCCTTTATGGAGCTTGATATTATTAGCCGCCGCGATTTCTTCAAATTTAGCGTTCATTTCCGGATCATAGGGAGCGCTCATATCTGTGAAACGTTCGCCCATTTTTTCAACACCCTTAAAAGCCAAGGGAGAGCCGCCTTGTAAATTAAGATGATCATCGATTAGCATTATTTCCCCTTTTTTAAAGCTTTTATCAATGGCTCCGGAAGCATTGCTCACTAATAATTTTGAAATCCCCAGCCGATGCATTACACGCACAGGGAAGGTGACATCGGTTAATGAGTAGCCTTCATATAAATGGAAACGTCCTTGCATTACAATCACTTTTTTCCCTGCTAAGGAACCGTAAATCAGCTTTCCTTTATGAAATTCGACGGTTGCGGTGGGGAAGTTAGGGATGTGATTGTAGCTCATCTCCGCTTCAATATTCACTTTGTCTAGGATTTGACCAAGACCGGTGCCGAGTATAATTCCGACTTCTGGAACTCCAAAACCTCGTTGTTGTAAAAAATCTACAGATTCTTTTATGTATCTATTCATTTTATGTTTTTACTATAATTTTTTGAAATATATCCAGATCAACAATATCCTCATAAACATCAATATCGTTTCGTTCTTGCAATTTACAAACACTATTATTGATTAAATCGTCCATTGTATTTTCAAACACCGTATTGGTCCCCCAGCTTTTATTTTTAAAAACCGAAGGGTATGGTTTTTTCATACCGAGTAAATAGTAGCCGCCATCAATTGCAGGGCCGATAACTACGTCATTCTTTTCTAGACACGAATAAGCATTTTCCAAATCTAACTTGCTTAGATCATACATATCGCTTCCAATGATAATGATCTTCTCATAGCCCATATTAAATAAATCTAGGAAAGCGTTGTCCATACGGCGACCTAAATCTGCACCTTCTTGCTTTTTCTTTCTGAAAATTTCTCCGTTCCAAACATCATTTTTTGATATCGAATTTGAATAGTATACATATTTATCTACGTTCAAATCTTTAGAAATTTTGACCGTATGATGTAGTAAGATCTTATAAATTGCTAAGGCGTCTTCATCGCCAACTGTCTTGGCTAACCGAGTTTTACACTTTCCCAATTCCGGATTTCGTGCAAATATAATAAGTGCACTTTTGGAAGTAGGTAAGTGATATACTTCCGATGAATCGTTAGTTTCTTGTTTATTCAGTAGGAAGGCCATTAGTATACTTTTTTGCCATTTTTAAGCCATTTCCCCCAAAATATGGAGTAAACATGGACGTTTTCGGTATCTTTTCCTTCGGAATCAATTATAGGGTAGTCGTTATTTTTCCATTCAAAAATACCGCCATAGAGATTTTTAACATTCGTAAATCCTTCTTTTTTCAGCTTTTCACCAATGTCTTCAGAGCGAATACCGAGCGAACAATACACAACTATTGTTGCGTTTTTATTATCAATGTCAGAAGTAATTTCTTCCGAAGAAAAACGATCGTAACCCACATATTTTGACGAAGCAATATGACTTACCTCGAACTCTTTCATTTCTCGGGCATCCAAAATCACGACGCTGCCTGTTAACTGAAGATTTCGCAATTCCTCCACCGAGATATAGGGTATACTCTCATTGTTGTTTACTTGCAACAGTAAGTCCAGCGACTTTTGAGCACTAGTTGTGGCTGCAAAAAGAAATAGAATTATATATGGTATTATATTTTTCATAAGGGATAATTATTCAGTTACCGCACCTTGACAACTACTGCCCGCCCCTGCAGTGCAGCCATAGCAATGTTGTGAAATTACAATATCTCGGTCATTTAGAATCTCCTCATTGTACTCTGAAATATGCTTTACCTTACTTGCAACTTTCAAGTCAAGCATCTGGTTAAAATCACAATCATACAGCCAACCATCCCAACTAATCGAGATTGTGTTTGTACACATAACGTTCATAACCGCAGTTGGATTATATGCTTCAACGAGCGAATACATATAATCTTCATAGTTTTCAGAAGCTATTAAATAGTCCAGAAAGCGGGAAATAGGTAAGTTCGTTATTGCGAATAAATTGTGAAATTCAATTCCAAAATCATCCATTAAACCTTTTTTAAAATCTCGCTCTAAACCAGATTGGTCTGGAGGAAGAAATGCTCCTGTAGGATTGTAAACTAGATCAAGGCGAAGATCACTTCCAGGCATTCCATATCCAATGGCATTCAAATCTTGCAGTGCTTTTATCGACTTATCAAAAACACCGTCACCTCTTTGTTTATCAGTTTTGCCACGGGTCCAATGCGGCATTGAGCTAACAACGTGTACATTGTGATTTTTAAAAAATTGAGGGAGGTCATAGTACTTTTTGTTCGCGCGGATAATTGTTAAATTACTACGAACGATAAAGTCCTTTATTCCAGCTTTACTAGCTTCTTCTACAAACCACCTAAAGTTTGGATTCATTTCTGGAGCGCCGCCTGTTAAGTCTAAAGTATGTGCCTTGGTCTTTTTAATAACTTCAAGGCAGAGCATCATAGTCTCTTTAGTCATAATCTCTTTGCGGTCGGGTCCTGCATCAACATGACAATGATCACAGACCTGGTTGCACATATAGCCTACATTGATTTGCAATATCTCCAAGGTTCGTGGACGCAATGGAAATTGATTTGTTTCCTTTATTTTTTGAGCAAATGTTGGAAGTTCACCACTTTTAAAAATACCATTAGATAATATTTCAAGTTGCCGATTAGATTCTGCTAGCTCACTTTGGCGTTTGTGCAGGGATTGTGTTTTTGTTTTTAGCATAGAAGTACAGGACTGTTACCCATCAAGTTTGTTTACTTTGTTCATCATCATAGTTCCATGGACAAGCGTGGCACCACTTTTAATCGCCGCACCAACGTGAATTGCTTCCATCATTTGTTCTTTCGTGACACCTCTTTGTAAAGTGTCTTTGGTATAAGCATCAATGCAGTAAGGGCACTGTTCAGTATGCGAAACAGCTAATGCAATCAATGATTTTTCTCGAGCGGTTAATGCCCCTTCTTCAAATACTTTAGCGTAGTAATCAAAGAATTTGGTTCCTAGTTCTTCACTCCATTCTGTGATTTTTCCAAATTTTCGTAGATCGGCTGGATCGTAATAGTTGTTTGCTGCCATAAAACTTTTAAATAGTTACAGAAAATGACACTTTAAGCATCAAGTTTGGTAAATATAATCAAGTAGTCCTTTTATCCGAAAAAAGCTTACTAAAGATTTACAATTTAGTCAAATGAATAGGCCAAACCTGTTGTAAAACCATACTTGGAATTGGGAATATCAATGGCGGGAAAAGTGTCGAAAGTAAAAGTATAGTTTACTGAAAATGCAAATCTTTTGAAGATGCTGATTAATAATGAGTACTGACTTTAAATTCGGTAATCATTAAATTGAGAGAACTTCGGCTGATAATAAATCGTGCTAGAAAAACTTAGATTCTTGAGAGGGTATAAAGAGAATGATACATAAGTACTTCCTCTAAAATCTCTTTGAATTGGGATTACGCCATCTACAATGTCTTCATACTCGCACATCACTAGAGTTCCGAGGTGGAATTTATAGTTTTCAGCTGTCGAGAGTTCAAAACGAGGCTCTGTTTCTATTAGGCTTCTATAGTCTATAAGTGATATTTTGTGAATTGCCCCTGAAGAAAGATTTCCTATGCGATTCGTTTATGAATACGATAGTTGTAGCGTAAATGTGATATTAAGCTATTTTCAAACTTGTCGCCATCTATTTTCTGAAAGCTAACATCATTTTTAAATAGGATTAAATTGCGATTCATTTTATACTGAAGGTGAATATTATTTGCTCCTTTCAAAAAGTCTTTGGTGTTTCTCTTTAACGCGAACCTCAAACCGGAGGTCCCTAAATTCACCGGTATCTGAAACCTTGTTAAGAGATTCGACATTTAGGATTTGTGCGTTAGAAGAGAGTGATAGGTAAAGAACAATCAAAAGAACAATGTACCTCATAGTTTTTGACTAATAAGTCTAGTTATATAAAAATAGTAAAAAGCTTGAAAAACAAAAAACCACAACTTTAGAAGTTGTGGTTTCTGTGGTACCTCCAGGAATCGAACCAGGGACACATGGATTTTCAGTCCATTGCTCTACCAACTGAGCTAAGGTACCTTCCACAGAAAGGGTCTGCACCCTCCGAAGCAAAAGCGAAGCTATTTGCGTAGGAGGGTGCAAATATAAATTTATTTTATCTTCTGCAAAACATATATTTAAAATTATTTTTTAATAGAAAATCAATTTAATAAGGAATTAACAATGGCTTACTAATTCAAATTGTATTTTTATCGACTTAAAGATATAAATGAACTTAATTATAGATGTCGGGAATACCCTTGTAAAGCTAGCCATTTTTGACGTTGATAGGCTTCAGTTTAAGAAAACCTTTATTAAAAGTGATTTTTTGGATACGCTCTCAATTGTATCGAAACAATTTCTGAAAATTGAAAATGCTATTATTTCTTCTGTAAGCAACATCACTAAAGCTCAGCTATCAGCTTTAAAAAAGCTATATCCATTGCAGGTTCTTGATTATAAAATGAAGCTTCCTTTTATTAATTTATATGAAACACCAACTACGTTAGGGGTTGATCGCATTGCTTTGGTTAGTGCAGCCGCATTGCAATATCCATCTAAGAATGTGTTAATTATCGATTCAGGTAGCTGCATTACGTATGATTTCCTAGACAATAAAAACCAATATTTAGGTGGCGCGATTTCACCAGGATTGGAAATGCGTTATAATGCGTTAAACCAATTTACCGCTAAGCTTCCTTTTTTAGAAGTGAAAAGACCAAAATCTATAATTGGGGGTACTACGAATTCATCCATACATGCAGGGGTGGTTAGCGGAATTTTATTCGAAATAGAAGGTTTTATAACGTCATATAGATTGAAATATGACGATTTAACAATTATTTTAACAGGAGGGAATGCTGATTTTTTGCGAGATAGCTTAAAAAGTGACATCTTTGCCAACTCAAATTTCCTAATGGAGGGTTTAAATTACATATTGGAAAATAATAAAGATTGATGTTGAAACGAATAATTATTGTAGTATTTATTTTGATAACAGGGGTTGTACTTGGGCAGGGAGGAACAACATCACCTTATTCATTTTATGGGATCGGAATCCAAAAGTTTAAAGGAACAGCCGAAAACAGGACCATGGCTGGAATTGGTGTGTTTTCTGATAGTATTCACCTTAATCTTCAGAATCCAGCTGGGATTGCCGATCTAAGATTGGTAAACTATTCTGTAGGTGGGAGTCATAAATATGTAACACAAGAAAGCGCGGTACAATCTCAGATAAGTACGACTACTTCTTTGGATTACATTGCGGTTGGAATTCCTATGGGCAAATTTGGTGGGAGTTTCGGATTAATACCTTACTCTTCTGTTGGATATAAACTGCAATCCATAGATGAAAATACCGTCACACAATCCTCGGGGGACGGGGGAGTGAATAGAGCATTTATAAGCTTTGGATACAAAATAACTCCTAAGCTGAATGTTGGAATTGAAACGAATTATAACTTTGGAAGTATTGAAAATACAGTTTATAGTAAGCAAGATGATTTAGAGTTAGGTAGTAGGGTTATTACTAGATCTGAATTTAGCGGTTTTAGCTTTAATTTTGGAGCTACTTACAAAACAATGGTTTCAGAAAACCTTGAATTATCAACTGCGGTATCATTTACACCAGGGACAAATTTTAAGTCTGATAATAGTAGGACTTCATCTAGTATAGCCATTTTGACTTCAGGCCTTTTAGTTGAAGCTCAGACCTTAGAATTTGATGATCCAACTTCTGATTTTATTTTTCCATCACAATTTACAATTGGAGCTGGGATTGGAAGTCCTAAACATTGGAGATTGGGTCTAGAATATACAAGACAAGAAACTAGTAATTTTAAAAATAGGCATATTGAATTGGACAGTTCACTAGATAACGTTAAGTTTGTGGATGCATCAAAAATAAAATTAGGTGGATTTTTTATACCTAATTATAATGCAATTGGAACTTATTGGAAGAGAATATCCTATAGGGCTGGAATCCGTTTTGAAAATACGGGGCTGAACATAGTGGGCCAGGATATTAATGAGTTTGGCATATCTTTTGGTCTTGGTTTGCCAGCAGGAAGGTTATTCTCAAATATCAACCTCGGTTTTGAAGCTGGAAGACGAGGAACAACAGATTTTGGGTTGATACAGGAGAATTTTTTCAACACCTTCTTAAGTTTGTCATTAAACGACAAATGGTTTGAGAAAAGATATTATGACTAATACCGAAAACACTTAATATTATGAAAACTAAAGTAATTTTACTTGTAACGCTATTCGCATTTACAATAGGAGGGAAATCCTTGGCGCAAGCTGATAATAAATGCTATGAACTGGGGTCTTTATTTATTGAACCAGCTAAGGCTAAAAATTATGATGCAGCACTTCAGAACTACGAGAAAGTAGTGAAAGAGTGTCCAACATATAGCATGGCTACTTATCAGTATGCAGTAAAAATGTTTAAATATTTCATAAAAAAAGGTGATAAAAGTAAAATAACGGATTTAGAGCAGGCTTATAAGTACAGAATGCAATACTACCCGTCTAAAACCAAAGAGGGTGATGTACTATCTGATATTGCTCAAATCAAGTACGATAATAAAATAGGTACTAAAATGGTGCAATTCCAATCTTTTGATGAAGCATTCAAAAAAGATGCAAAGAATTTCACGAGCCCTAAAAGTATTTATACATACTTTTCATTGGCTGTAGACTTGGAAAGTTCAGGTGACAAAGATATTCAAGAAGTGTTTGATCTTTATGATGTTGTGACTGAAAAAATTGAGCAGGAAGAGAGTTTACTTGCTACTAAATTAATAAAGTTGGCCGACAAGCAAGAGGCTGGAGAAACTTTATCGTCTAAAGAAGAAAGACGACTGAAGGCATATGAGACCAACCTTGGTTCTTATGGTAAGGTAAAAGGGAGCGTTGATGGTAAACTAGGAATTTTAGCAGATTGCCCTAACTTGATTCCTTTATACAATAAAGATTTTGATACTAAAAAGGATGACATCGATTGGGTTAAACGAGCGGCAGGACGCCTTTCAGGTAAAGACTGTACAAATGACCCATTGTTTATTAAATTGGTTGAACAATTAGATAGACTTGCTCCATCTGCCGATACTAAATTATACTTAGGTCAGCTAGAAAAAGAAAAAGGAAATTCGGCAAAAGCAATTTCGTATTTTGAAGAGTCTGCTGGGATGCAGGATGATCCAAGAAAAAGTGCAAGAATTTATTATAGAATTGCAGAAGAAAAGCGTAAAGGAGGTCAAAATGGTTCTGCAAGAAAATATTACTTAAAAGCATTGGAATATCAGCCATCCATGGGTAGAGCGTATTTAAAAATTGCGAATATGTATGCTGCTAGTGCTAATGACTGTGGGAGTACCGTATTTGAGAAAAGAGCGATTTATTGGAAAGCTGCAGATATGGCATCCAAAGGTGCTAGGGTAGACGGTTCGATAGCTAGAAATGCAAGAGAAACAGCTTCAAGCTATACACAAAGAGCTCCGTCTAAAAGCGATATCTTTGATGCTGGTATGGGAGGAAAAACTATTACTTTCAACTGTTGGGTTGGTGGTAGTGTAAGAGTTCCTAAATTGTAAGGATGTACAATATTAAATATATGGTAAGGGGCGTGATGACACTATTATTTGTTATCACGCTTTTTTCATGTGAAGGAAATTTTAAAAAAATTCAAAAATTAAACCTAAAAGATGAAGCGCCTTTTGCTGAAGGTAAAAATATTGATTTAAAATATACTGATTCAGGGAAAGTAGTAACTAATTTAATTGCTGCTAAATTATGGGATTATAGTAATTTAAAATTTCCATATCAAGAGTTCCCTGAAGGAGTTGAGGTTCACTTTTGGGATGATAATAAAGAGAATATAGTTACATCAGATTATGCAATTCGTTATGATGAAACTGGTATTATTGATCTTAGGAGAAATGTGGTCCTAGTTACCAGTGATAGCTTAATCTTAAAAGCAGAACAACTTTATTGGGATCAAAAAAATAAGTGGGTGTTTACAGATCAACCTTACCGTATTGAGTTTAAAGATGGGTCGTATAATGACGGCGCAAGACTAGATTCGAGTGAAGATTTCAAAGAAATGATTTCAAGAAAAAATCAAGGAGTACAAATTATTGATAAAACCAAAATTGATGGGGAATAAAATATACCGACTTTTCGAATATGCCTACATTGTAATGGCAGTATTTTCTGCTTATATTGTCATAGATAATTGGGAAGAAAATAGGAGTCGTTCCTATCTATTTGCCCTTTTTGGGATAGTTGCTGTTTTAATGTTTTTCTTTAAAAGAAAGTTTAGAAAGAAAATTGAGGCACATAATAAAAAATAGTTAATTGGTATAATTAACTTGAATGCTTATTTTCAAATCGAAAATTAATCAAATTGGACTATAATATATTTATAATCATTTTAATGCTTATTCTTTCTGCCTTTTTCTCGGGGATGGAAATTGCCTATATTTCTTCCAACAAAATCCTTATAGAAATAGAAAAGAAGCAAAATAGTTTCTTAGCAGGGATACTTCAAAAAATTACAAGACGGCCTTCAAAGTTTATTTCAACAATGTTAGTTGGTAATAATATCGCTCTAGTAGTTTATGGTTTCTTCATGGGGGATTTGTTGATGCGATATATGGCATTAGATGGTTTTACGGGTTTATTGATTCAAACTTTGATTTCTACTTTAGTGATATTACTTACAGCAGAGTTTTTGCCCAAAGTATTTTTTCAGATTTACGCGAATAACTTATTGAAAATTTTCGCATTACCAGTCTATTTTTTCTACTTGCTATTCTCATTTATTTCCGAATTTGTAATTTGGATTTCGGATTTGGTCCTTAAGTTTTTTTTCAAGACGGAAGGAGATATGGTGCAATTAAGTTTCAGTAAAATTGAGCTTGGAAATTTTATTTCAGAGCAAATGGAGAGTGTTGAGACAGATGAAGAGATCGACACTGAAATACAGATTTTTCAGAATGCCTTAGATTTTTCAGAAGTAAAGTCAAGAGAGGCTATGATACCACGTACGGAAATCATTGCAGTGGAGCTACAGACTTCACCAAAGGATCTAGTTAAGATATTTACTGATACCGGACTTTCAAAAATATTAGTATACAAAAGTAGTATTGACGATATAGTGGGTTATGTGCACTCGTTTGAACTTTTTAAAAAACCTGATGATATTGAAAAAATAATCATGCCGGTTATTTTTGTTCCAGGCACCATGTTGGCTAAAGATGTGCTTAATATTTTAAGTAAAAAAGGACAGGGTTTGGCGGTAATAATTGATGAATATGGAGGAACATCTGGAATTCTAACAGTAGAAGACATAGTGGAAGAGTTAATTGGTGAAATTGAAGACGAACACGATAATACTGCGTTAATCGAAGAGGATCAAGGTGATGGAAGCTATAAGTTTTCTGCACGTTTAGAAGTAGATTACCTTAATGAAGTATATAAATTAAATTTAATCGAGAGTGAAAATTACGAAACTCTAGGGGGATTGATTGTGAATTTTACGGAGGAGATTCCTGAACAAGGTAAAACAGTTGTAATCGAGGGTTTTAGCTTTCATATACTCGAAGTCTCTAATACTAAAATTGAGGTCGTTGAGGTGAAAAGCTATAATGATGATTAGTTTTTTCACTTTTCCTTAAAATATTCAAACTAACTTTTTTATTAATGATGGGAAAATGGTATTTTCGCCCCCTAATAAAAAAAGAAATTTCTCTAGTCTCTAACCTTTTAGGTTGAACACTAGGATAAATGGATTAACATAGAACCTTTCGTAATTTGAAATCAGCGATAGGGATAATAAATTTCAACGATAGATGGCAATTTTAAATAATATTAGAAAAAGAGGAGTATTCCTTATAATCATTATTGCATTAGCATTATTTTCTTTTATACTGGCAGATGTAATTCGTAATGGAGGTTTTGCTTCAGAAAAATCACAAACTACCGTAGCTGTAGTGAATGGAGAAGAAATTGGAAGAGAGGCCTTTATGCAGCAAGTTGAGTCTACCCAACGTAGCTTAGGACCAAACGGAACAACGGGTCAAGCAATGAGTAGTGTTTGGGACAATGAAATTCGTAAGATGCTTCTTTCTCAGGAATTTGAGAAATTGGGGCTTTCAGCAGAAAAATCACAAATTAATAATGCGTTACGACTTAATCTGTCTACGAACGAGACTTTTTTAAACGATGCCGGAGTTTTTGATGAGGGTAAATTACAAGAATATATCGCAAGTGTAAAGGCGTCAAATCCAACAGCCTATCAGCAATGGTTGGATTTTGAAAAGAGCACCGAACAAGGAGTTTTACAAAGCTCATATTACACAATGATTAGGGGCGGTCTTAGAAGCACTGTGGCAGAAGGAGAACTTGAATATCGATTTGAAAATGATAAAGTAAATCTTCAATATGTTCAAATTCCCTACACTAAAATTGCAGATGAAGATGTGACGGTAAGTGATGATGAGATTAAATCTTATGTTAAAAGCCATGCAAATGAATTTGAAGTAGATCCGAAAGTAGATATCCAGTATGTTTCTTTTATGGAAGCTCCTTCTGAAGAGGATATTCAAGATGCAAAGAAGAATGTACTTTCATTATTAGAGGACCGATTTGAATTCAATGATACTATATCAGGTTTTGCAAGAGTTAGTGACAATGTAGAGTTTGTGAATGCTAATTCTGATGTTCCATTTGTTGATAGATGGATGTTTAAAAAGGATCTACCAGTGTCTGCAGCTGATACGATTTACAATTTAGCCGTTGGCGATATTTACGGTCCTTATAAAATAGACAATACTTTCAACCTTTCAAAGGTTATTGAACAGAAACAAATGCCAGATTCAATTCAATCTAAGCATATATTAATTCGTTATGCAGGTTCTCTTAGAGCCGCTTCCGATGTTACTAGATCCAAGGAAGATGCGAAAAAGCTAGCGGATAGTATTTTGGGTGTTGTTAACAGAGACAAAAGCAAGTTTGAAGTATTAGCTGTTTCTTTGTCCGAGGATACTTCTAATAAGGATAAAGGTGGTGATCTAGGTTACAATCCTCCAGGAAGAATGGTTCCTGCATTTGATAGTTTTACAATTGATAATAAACCTGGATCCTTGGGAGTTGTTGAAACAGATTTTGGTTTTCACGTTGTAGGAGTGGTAGATCAAAAAAACATGCAAAAAGCAATAAAGATTGCTACTGTTACTAATGAGGTAGAGCTTTCAGAAAAGACACTAAGTGATAACTTCTCTGAAGCATCGAAATTTGAAGTCGCTTCACAAAAAGGAAATTTTGATGAAATGGCAAAGGAGGCTGGAATTGACTTGAGACCTGTTAATAAAATTGGGGAACTAGATTCTAACATTCCAGGAGTAGGGAACAACCGTACTATAATTAACTGGGCATTTAATGAGGAAACTAATGTTGGTGCTATAAAACGATTTAGCATACCAGATGGTTATGTTATTGCTCAACTTACAAGAAAAGATCCGAAAGGTTTATTAAGTGTGGCTGAGGCTTCAGCTACCGTTACTCCAATCTTACGTAACGAGAAAAAAGCTAAGAAAATTCGCGAAACAGTGACGGGTACAACATTGGAAGAAATAGCGGCTAGTCAGAATGTAACTGTTCAAGCTGCAACGGCTGTAACTATGTCAGCTCCTACAATACCAGGAGCAGGTGCTGAATTAGAAGTTGTTGGGGCGGCGTTTGGTAAGAATGCTGGTGAAACTACTGGTTTGATCGATGGAAAGGCTGGTGTGTTTATTGCCAAAGTACTTGCAATAAATAAAGCTCCAGATTTGGAAACCTATGCGTCGTACGCTAACCAATTAAACGCCAAGGTTCTACCAACTGTTAATGCCTCAGTAGTTAGTGCTTTAAAGAAGGCAGCCGACATTGAAGATAATAGAGCTAATTTCTTCTAGTAGTTAGTTTTTATAAAATTTTAAAACCTCTTAATATTTTTATTAAGAGGTTTTTTTATAGTATCATTTCAGCAAAGGGTATAATAGTGTTATAGCCCATATTCTTGAAGTAATCAAGATCTTTAGGAGTTGCTGTGACTAGTATGAAGTCACCTCCCCATGCGCCTAAACTTTTAATCGACCTCTGATAATCACTAAAGAGTTGTGTTTTTATTGTCGGAGTTTGGATTATTTCTGAAATAAGAAGTTCATGCTTGTCAATAAGCTTTTCAAATGCTTCTAGCGTCTCACAAGCGAGTAAGGAATAGGTAATAGCACTTACCTTACTAAGTTCAATTATCGAAATGGAGACTTTTCTATATTGTTCGATTCCCTCTTTACTGTTTTGTTTTTGATTTAGATGAACAAAAAATAATTGATCTGTAAAATCCCAATGAATTTTCACTTTTTCAACAAACGGAACGCCATCTTGTATCTTGTATAGAATAGATGAATTGTTTTGTGCTACGGCAATATCGTATCCACTTCCACCGAAGCTTTTTCTTAATAACTCAAATGCATTAATCCTTGCCCATTGAGCAATATTATTAATAAGGGTAGAAGAGCTCCCTAATCCCCAATTTTGTGGAAAATTGAGAGTTGTAGTAACACTCCATCCATTACTTTCAGTTAAAAATTTAGGATTTAATTTTTTAGCTTCCTGAAGAATTTTCAAAAGTGTCTCTTTTGTTGAATTAGCAACTCTTTCTGCATTTTTATCAGAATTCAGTTCGCTTAAGACAAATGAATTTTCAAACCAAATATTTCCATTAGCATCCAGGCTTTTCCAATGCATAGTGCCCGCCTCGGAAGACTCTACTAACATAGATTGTCCATATTTTGTCGGAATGCTAAGAGCCATCGCACCGTCCAATACCAAATACTCTCCAGAGAGGAGAAGTTTGCCGTTGCTATAGAACTCAGTACTCATATTTACTAGGATCTTAGCTGTTCAATATAACTCACAACCGAGCTATAAGTTATTGTATTATTAGTGAAATAAGCAAGGGCACTGTCTTTTTCCGTCTTTGTTGCTTCAAGTTGATTGAGAATGTTCATCAGATGCATTTTCATATGTCCCTTTTGTATTCCTGTCGTAACCAAAGACTTGATGGCGGCAAAGTTCTGCGCTAATCCTGCAACAGCAACTATTTCCATTAATTTTTTTGCGTTTGGTTGTTGCAACAATGAAAATGCAAATTTAACTAAGGGATGTAATTTTGTTAGTCCTCCAACTGTTCCAAGTGCTAATGGAATTTCAATCCAAAATGAAAAGACTCCATTTTCAATCTTGGCATCGGTTAAGCTAGTATATTTTCCTCCTCTACAGGCATAGGAATGTGCGCCGGCCTCTACTGCTCTAAAATCATTTCCGCTTGCTAAAACAAGAGCGTCTATACCATTCATTATTCCCTTGTTGTGGGTTACAGCCCGCCTGGGTTCGACTTTAGCAATGGCTACAGCACGGATAAATTTTTTGGCAAAAACGTCGCCATCGATATCTTTAGTGGATAATAGTTTGGTTTGGCAACTTACTTCTGCGCGAACTAAACATTCAGGAACAGCGTTAGAGAGTATACTTAAGACCACTTCTGGGAAGATATTATCAGATTTAAAAGTTGTATAACTGTGGGCTTCAGCTTCGAATGTTTTAGCAATTCTCTCAAGGCAACTATTAATGAAGTTTGCTCCCATTGCATCCAATGTTTCAAAGGTGCAGTGCAATTGGTAGTATCCTTCTAGCGCATCGGTCGAATTGACCAGAGAGATGTCTGTAAGTCCACCGCCTCTTTTTCGCATGCTTTTTTGAATTGCATCAATACTTTGAACTAGCTTCGGTTTAACTTCAGAAAAGAAGTTATTGAGATTTGAGTTTTTTCCGAAGAAATCGAAATGAATTTGTCCGTTTTTTTGCGTTGAAATGACTTCAGCAGTAAAACCACCTTTGTCCAGCCAGAATTTTGCTGCATTACTCGCAGCTGCTACCACCGAGCTTTCTTCTGTTACCATGGGTAAGGTTAGAAGTTTCTTGTTAATGAGAAAATTTGGTGCCACTCCAAATGGTAGGTAGTAATTACTTAGAGTATTTTCAATGAAATCATCATGCAATCCTTGTAGCTTAGAATCTGAATTCCAATATTTCTCTAAGACTTCAACAGCGAGAGGGTTATTGACAAAGTAGGTTTCGGCCAACCACTGGATTTTTTGATCCTTCGTTTTTTTTGAAAATCCTAAAACGGGTGCAATCATATATTGGTATATTGTAAAGAACAAATATAACATATATCAATAACCATTTTGTTGCGAAGTTGCTAACAAATTGATTGTATTTAACAAAAAAACGAAGCTATTTTCGTGAATTTTTAGTAAACTTGGCATACTAAAATGTTAATAGTTTGAATAAAAAAATCTTCACTCGAATATTAGTTCTGTTTCTTACAGTAATTACTTCACTTTCCGCACAGCAAAAAGACATAACTTTAGAAGAAATATGGTCTGGGACATTTCGCACTAATGGATTGGATGTGCTCCGTTCACTAAAAAACGGGAAGGAATATTCTGTTTTAAATTATGATCGAAATACCAAGACGTCTACAGTAGATGTTTTCAATTATAAAAGTGGTGATAAGGTGCGAACTCTTGTTACTTCGAATGATTTGGCTGGGATTACCCGAATTTCTTCCTATGAATTTAGTAAAGATGAAAGTAAACTGTTGTTAGCAACTAATTTGGATCAAATTTATAGACGTTCGGAACTAGGAACATATTATGTTTATGAAATCAAGTCTAAGACCCTTACCCTTGTTTCTGAAAATAAGATTCAGGAACCTACTTTTAATAATGATGGTAGTAAAATAGCCTTTGGCTTTGACAATAATCTATTTGTCAAGAATTTGCAAACAGATAATACAAAGCAAATAACCGATGATGGTAAGAAGAATAGTATTATCAATGGTATTACAGATTGGGTTTATGAGGAGGAGTTTGCATTTGTTCGCGCATTCGATTGGAACAAAGACGGTACGAAGATCGCATATATAAGATTTGACGAGACTAAGGTTCCGGAATTTTCTATGGACGTATATGGTAAAGAGCTTTACCAAACACAACAAGTTTTTAAGTATCCAAAAGCAGGGGAGGCGAATGCAGATGTATCGTTACATATATACGATTTAGACTCCGAAGAGATCGCTAACGTTGATGTGTCAGGTTATAACAGTTATTACATACCTAGAATAAAATGGACAAATAATAGTGACATATTGAGTGCGCAATTGACGAACAGGCATCAGAATGTTGTGGATTTGGTTTTCGTTGATACAAAGAAAAATACAACTACTCTAATCCTAAAGGAAACCGATAAAGCATACGTAGATATTACCGATAATTTAACGTTCTTAAATGACAATAGCTTTATTTGGACAAGTGAAAAAAGCGGATGGAATCACATTTATCACTATGATAAATCTGGGAAACTAATTAATCAAGTTACAAATGGGGAATGGGAAGTAACTAACTACTACGGATTCGATCAAAATACAGGACGAATTTTTTACCAAAGTGCAGAAAATGGAAGTATTAATAGAGATTTGTATTCTGTCTTAGCCTCAGGAAAGAATAAGTTTCGACTATCTAACCAAACGGGGAATAACAGTGGTTCATTTAGTGCAGATTTCTCTGTCTATATCAATACTTTCAGTAATTCCACCACGCCTTATACCTATACTTTACACGAGTCTTTAAAAGGGAACCAATTGAGGGAAATAGTGAATAACGGTGGGTTAAGAAATTCATTAGCTAGCTACAAGGTTTCTCCAAAAGAGTTTTCGACAATCAATGTTAATGGGAATGATCTAAATATGTATATGATTAAACCCTTGGATTTTGACCCAAATAAGGAATATCCGCTTTTTATGTATCAGTATTCTGGTCCAGGTTCACAACAAGTTGCAAATCGCTGGGGCGGGTCGAATGACTATTGGCATCAAATGTTGGCGCAGGAAGGTTTTATAATAGCCTGCATAGACGGAAGAGGAACGGGCCTAAAAGGGCGTGATTTTAAGAAAGTGACTCAAAAGGAATTAGGAAAATTTGAGGTAGAAGATCAAATTGCGGCTGCGCAAAAATTAGGTGACCTTTCTTATATTGATAACAATAGAATAGGAATCTGGGGATGGAGTTACGGAGGTTTTATGTCTTCAAATTGCTTATTTCAAGGAGCTGATACTTTTGCGATGGCAATCGCTGTTGCACCAGTAAGTAGCTGGCGATTTTATGATACCATATATACTGAACGATATATGGAGACGCCTCAGGAAAATACTTCTGGATATGATGAGAATTCTCCAATCTCTCATGTGGACAAATTAGAAGGTGACTTCTTATTGGTTCACGGAAGCGCTGATGACAATGTGCACGCGCAAAACACCATGCGACTAGTAGAAGCTTTGGTTCAAGCAGATAAAGATTTCGATTGGGCGTTGTATCCAGATAAGAATCATGGAATCTATGGCGGAAATACACGCTTGCATTTATACAAGAAAATGACCCGGTTTATTAAAGAAACAATAGGGACCCCAAAAGACAAGATTTTAGAAGATTAAAACTAAACACTAACTAATACACAATTATATGTCAACAGTAGTACAACCACATCAAAAAGAATTATTTGGACATCCAGTAGGACTTTATGTTCTATTTTTTACCGAAATGTGGGAACGATTTTCATATTATGGAATGCGCGCGATTTTGGTACTTTATTTAATTGGAGCCACAGAAGATGCAAATGCTGGTTTAGGATGGTCTAATGGCGAAGCATTAGCTTTATATGGTTGGTATACGATGTTGGTTTATGTTGCTTCCATTCCAGGGGGATGGATTGCCGATAAATTTTTAGGACAAAAAAAATCGGTTTTATATGGAGGGATTTTACTGGTAGCTGGGCATAGTATTTTGGCCGTTGAACAAATGTGGGCGTTTTATACAGGACTGGGACTTATTATCGCGGGTGTAGGATTATTAAAGCCAAATATTTCAACGATGGTTGGTGGTTTGTATAAGCAAGGGGATATTCGACGAGATAAAGGATTTACAATATTTTATATTGGGATCAATGTGGGAGCCTTCTTGTCTAGTTTAATAGTCGGATACGTTGGTGAAGTACACGGTTGGCATTATGGATTTGGTCTTGCTGGAATTGGGATGGCATTAGGCTTAGTTCAATACTTAGCTGGTCAAAATTATCTTAAAACTGTTGGAAACTTTATAGGTGCTTCAGAAAACCCAGAAGAACTGGCCGCTATGAAGAAGCCTTTGACAAAAATTGAAAAGGATCGAGTGGTTGTATTATTTATCTCATTCTTACTCGTAATTGTATTCTGGGGGGCTTTTGAACAGGCTGGTGGTTTGATGAATATTTATGCTTCTGAAAAAACTAATAGATTGTTGATGGGATGGGAAGTGCCAGCTTCTTGGTTCCAGTCATTAAATGCAATGTTCATTATCTTTTTAGGTACGAGTGTTGCTGGTTATTGGGCAATGAGAAAATTAAAAGGAAAGGTTTCTACATCCTTGTTTAAAATGATTTTAGGGCTTATTATTATGGGTACAGGATTCTTTTTTATGTCTGCAGCAGCAGGACAATATGAGAGCAATGGTTCATCAGCAATGTACTGGTTAGTCTTGGCTTATTTATTCCATACTGTAGGTGAATTGTGTATTTCACCTGTAGCGTTGTCTTATATTACGAAATTAGCCCCGTTAAAGTATGCTTCATTAATGATGGGGGTGTATTTTGCGATGACAGGATTCGGAAATAAACTTGCGGGTTTATTAGGAGAAGCTTCAGAATCAATGGGTGAATATGTTATATTCACAGGGATCGCTGTGTTTTGTGTCGTATTTGGTTTACTGGTTATGATATTCCGTAAAAAATTGGAGACACTCACCCATGGGGCGGAGGATAATGAAAGAGTTATAAACGATGAAGCTGAGGGATTCGAGTTAGCAGACAATTAGAAAGTTCATAAAAAAGCCTTATATAATTTTATAAGGCTTTTTCGATTTTATACAATAACCATAATCCAATCTTATGAATACCGATATTGAAAATTTATTTAAGGATAAAGTATTAGGGCATCCTACAGGATTGTTCGTGCTATTTTTTACCGAAATGTGGGAACGCTTTTCGTTCTACGGAATGCGAATTCTATTGGTGTTATTTCTTACAGCTCCATTAATAGGTGAAAATCCAGGTTGGGAATGGCCCAGAGAACACGCACTGGCCTTAATAGGGACCTATGCCTCTTTACTTTATTTGACTCCAATTATTGGGGGTTATATAGCGGATAAGTTCACCGGCTATAAATGGGCTGTAGTAATTGGATGTATTATAATGACACTTGGCCACGTTTCTATGGTTTTTGAAACTCAATTTTCGTTGTACATGGGTCTTGCTCTTTTGGTTATTGGAACTGGTTTCTTTAAACCTAATATTACTTCTATTATTTCCGAGATGTATAAAGGCAAGGAGTCAAAAAAAGATGGAGCTTATACGATCTTTTATATGGGAGTGAATGCAGGAGCGTTCTTCGGGATGATGCTTTGTGGCTATTTGGCTGAAAACTTAGGATGGAGTTACGGATTTGGATTAGCTGGAATATTTATGTTCCTTGGAATGCTACAGTTTCTGCTGGCTAAAGATTTGTTTGGTAGTATTGGAGAAAGTCCAAGTAAGAAATATGAAGTGGAATTATCTCAAAATATTAATGAGCAAAGTCCAGCTGAACAAGAGGATGCTAAATCAACCGAGAAACTGAACCCTTTTACTTCAGTCGATA
>JBLHIC010000005.1:0-59729 GCA_047614245.1 Flavobacteriaceae bacterium | reverse complement strand
CCTCGATTATAACTTGCCAAACTAGCGATTGCTCCAAGGAGGCGTCAATTATATCAATAGTTAATTTTTGGTTAATAACATTACCACCAATTGGAATCCCACCACTTATTCCTACGCCAACATTTCCGCCACCTCCACCAACACCAAGACCTATTGTATTACGAGATGCTGAGACATATTCAGTCGCATAAAAATTAACGTGAAAACGACAATAATCGGTTTTCAAAAAACCTCGATTTTGAAAGGAAGTGTCTATGGCAGCCATAATACGCTTATCATCCAACTGATTCAATCCAGAATCAATATCGTTATAAAACTCATAGGACGTATACTCTGAAAAATCTTTTTCGCTATCGTAATCCACAGTCAATGTAGCTCCACAGGCAGAAAGAAATAATGAAATTATTAGAATAGACACATACTTCATAACTTGCTGTTTTTTGAGTCTAGGTTTATCAAAGATTATTCCAAGAAATCCAATTGATTAATCTTGTCTTACTCTTCTTTTACATCAATAGCCCTTGTAAGTGCCGACGACAATATTCCTGTAGGTATTGCGACTATTCCTAATCCAATCATGAGGATAACGAAAGTAAATACACGGCCCCCAGTGGTAATTGGATACACGTCACCATATCCTACTGTTGTAAGCGTGATGATAGCCCACCATAGGCTATCGAAAATAGAAGCAAAATGCTCGGGTTGGGCATCATGCTCGAAATAATAAATACCAACCCCAGATAGATAAATAAGAATTAAGGTTATAAAAAGGAATAAGAATATCTCCTCTTTAGCAATAGATATAGCTCTGCCAAAATGTTTTATAGCCCTGTTGTAGCGGACCAGTTTAAACAATCTAAACAACCTCACGAAGCGCAAGGCTCTTACAGATCTTAAATCAACTCCAAATGCCAAATAAAAGGGTAGGATCGCAAATAAGTCGATAATACCAAAAAAACTGAAAATAAATTTCAATTTTTTATCAGCTACATAAATCCGAAGTACATATTCTATGGAAAAAACGATTACACTAACTAATTCGATAGATTTTAAAACACTTTTGGTTTGAGGTTTTAAATCTGGAATAGTTTCGACAGAAAAAGTAACTATGGACAGAATAATTAGTGTCTGAATGGAAAATGCAAAGATTCGGCTGAATCTATTATCATTAAGCTCGACAATACTTTTAATATATGCTTTCATTAATTATTATTATCCTTTTGTAACCTTTTTAGAAATACGTCCTTGATCCGTCTTAACCTAAACAAAATAAACACCCTGTGAAAGGCTTGAAAAATCAAGTATATTATTTTTTGAATTTATTAATTGTTGTCCCAAAATTGAGAAAACAACAATACTTTCTAGCACAATTCCTTCAGAGACATCTACCTTTAAAAGCTCTGAAACTGGATTAGGGTAATTCGCTACAAAGTTGTCCAAACCAGCCTGAGTTTCCAGATAAACTTCAGTGGTTGGGCATTCTGAAAAACCAATGAGCAAGATCCAAAAAACGCAAGGGATAGTGTTTTTTTCACAGCGTTGAACTAAACATTTACCTCACTAAATTACACAATTAAAACGAAAAAAAAATAATCTACTAAAAGAGACAAAATTATAATTATCTTTTTTTGCGCGATACTTAGTCCCTAATTTAACATTGCCCAGAGCTTATCTTTTAGTTCCATCAATCCTTGATGTGCCAACGAGGAGAAAAACAAATACGAAATACCTTCAAATTCTACATCCAACAATTCCTTCATTTCCGTCATCAATTCATCGTCCAGCATGTCACTTTTAGAAATGGCGACCAAACGTTCTTTATCCAAAAGTTCAGGATTGTAACGTTTTAATTCATCGAGGAGGATATCATATTGCTCTTTAATGTCATCGGCATCTGCCGGAATTAAAAACAACAATGTCGAGTTTCGTTCTATATGTCGTAAAAATCGATGTCCAATTCCTTTTCCTTCAGCTGCCCCTTCAATAATACCGGGAATATCGGCCATCACAAAGGTTTTATGATCACGATAGTCCACAATTCCTAAATTGGGTTTTAGGGTTGTAAATTCATAATCAGCTATTTTTGGCTTTGCTGCTGTGATTACCGATAGTAGCGTTGATTTCCCTGCGTTTGGAAACCCAACTAAACCTACATCTGCCAATATTTTTAATTCGAGCGTAAAGTCTAATTCCTGACCGTCGATTCCTGGTTGTGCATACCGAGGGGTTTGATTTGTAGATGTTTTAAAGTGAGCATTTCCTCGACCTCCCTTGCCTCCTTCTCCGATAATTCGTTCTTCTCCGTGCTCGGTAAGTTCGAATAGAATTTCCTGCGTTTCAGTGTCACGAACTACAGTTCCCAATGGAACTTCAACATAAACATCGGCACCATCTGCTCCAGTACTTGTTTGCTTACTACCTTGAATACCAGGTCCAGCTTTAAAGTGACGTTTAAACTTTAAATGATAAAGTGTCCATAAACCTTTATCGGCTTTTACAATGATATGACCACCGCGCCCACCGTCACCTCCATCAGGCCCACCTTTCGGGATGTATTTTTCTCTTCTTAAATGCGCAGACCCCTGCCCTCCCTTTCCGGAAGTCACGTGAATCTTTACATAATCTACAAAATTGCCTTCAGTCATAATAAGTGTAAAAGGTTAAAGTCAAAAGTTAGGTTAAGGTAACTTTTCAATTTTACATTTTAAATTTTTCGGTTTATAGTTTATCAATTACTCCACTCAATCGCACCGTAATTTCTTGAATACTCCCTACCCCATCAACGCCAAAATATTTGTCTTCTGCTTGGTAATAGTTCTTAAGAATATCTGTCTTTCGATAATACTCAGCAATACGCTCTCTAATCACATCTTCATTCGCATCATCTGCTCTTCCGCTAGATTTACCACGTTCTAAAAGTCTTCCTACCAAAACCTCATCATCTACCTCCAAAGCCACCATGGCATCGATTTGAGAATTTTTATCAACCATTAATTGAGCCAATGCATCTGCTTGAGCAGCTGTACGCGGAAATCCATCGAAGATAAATCCATTCGCATCAGTATTTTTATCAACTTCAGCATTTAGCATATTAATAGTTACTTCATCAGGAACCAAATGACCCTTGTCCATATAAGACTTGGCCGACATCCCTAGCGTTGTAGCATTCTTTATATTGTAACGAAACACATCCCCCGTCGAGATATGAACTAATTTGTATTTCTCTTTTAAAACTTCCGCTTGAGTTCCTTTTCCTGCACCCGGAGGGCCAAATAGTACAATGTTCTTCATGTTAACTTCCCGAGACGACGGGTGTAAATTTTGTGTTTTTTTATTATCTATTCTGAACAATGATTGAATCCAATGCCACATATTAACTTATGCCTCAATAAATAATAGAAATATTAGTAATCAATAATTCGGCAAAGATAACAATTGCTAAGAAGATTGTACCTTTGCGCAAAGAAACCTTTATGGCAGATTATTTTTCTTCAGAATTCACTTTAGGAATACTTGGCGGTGGCCAATTAGGCAAAATGTTACTCTACGAAACTCGCAAGTATGACATTAAGACTAAAGTAGTGGATCCTAGTCTTGATGCACCCTGCCGAATAGCTTGTGATGTTTTTGAACAAGGCGATCTCATGGACTATGATACCGTTTATCGCTTCGGAAAAAACGTCGACCTCCTCACTTTTGAGATTGAAAACGTAAATGTTGCAGCATTAGAAAAACTCGAGGCTGAAGGAAAAAAAGTCTATCCGTCCTCAAAAACACTTCGGAACATTCAAAATAAGGGGATTCAGAAGCAATTCTACGAAACTCATGGAATCCCTACGGCACCTTTCAATATCTTTCGGAATAAGGCAGAATTAAACAAAGCAATGGCTCAGAAAGAATCACCTTATCCATTTGTCTGGAAGAGTTGTACCGGAGGATACGACGGGAAAGGGGTAAGTATTATTCGTGATTCGGAGGACATTGTCGCTTTGCCAGACGTAGAATGTATAGCTGAAGAACTAATTCCTTTTAAAAACGAATTAGCAGTTATAGTCGCGCGCAATCCAAACGGGGAAGTTATAACTTACCCGGTTGTAGAAATGGAATTTCATCCAGAAGCCAATCAGGTGGAATATGTCATCTGCCCGGCTAGAATTGAGGCTTCTGTGGCCAAGAGTGCACGCGAGGTTGCCAAAAGAGTTTCTGAAGCATTTGAGCATGTTGGTCTTTTAGCGGTAGAAATGTTCCAAACTAAAGACGATGAAATTATTGTAAATGAGGTTGCTCCTAGACCTCATAATAGTGGTCATCACACCATCGAATCGAGTTACACCAATCAGTTCGAGCAGCATTTACGAGCAATATTAAATCTACCTTTAGGAAAAACAGATAGTAAAGTTGGTGGCATAATGGTAAATCTAGTTGGCGCCGAAGGTTATAATGGCAATGTAATATATCAAAACATTGAGGCTGTTTTAGCAATGGATGGAGTTACTCCTCACATCTATGGAAAAAAAGAAACTAGGCCTTTTCGGAAAATGGGGCATATTACCATTATTGATAAAGACCTTAATGTCGCTAGGAAAATTGCGGCAGAAGTAAAGAAAACTATTAAAGTAATCAGTAACTAATAAAATTGATTTTATGGCAAAAGTAGGAATCATCATGGGAAGCACTAGCGACTTGCCGGTTATGCAAGACGCAGTCGATATTTTAAAAGGATTTGATATTGAAATAGAAGTTGACATAGTTTCTGCACATCGCACCCCCGATAAGCTCTATGACTATGGGAAGAACGCGCATACCCGCGGAATTTCTGTCATTGTTGCAGGAGCAGGAGGTGCTGCCCACCTTCCTGGGATGATCGCTTCATTATCGCCTCTTCCCGTAATTGGTGTTCCGGTAAAATCCAGCAATTCTATCGATGGTTGGGATTCTATCCTTTCAATTTTACAAATGCCAGGCGGTGTCCCTGTTGCTACAGTTGCATTGAACGGCGCAAAAAATGCTGGGATCCTAGCGGCTCAAATCATTGGAACTTCAGATAAATGTGTTTTAGATAAGATTCTGGCATATAAAGAAGGACTTAAGATAAAGGTAGAAAAAGGTGCTGCTGAAATGAAAAAATGACCTCAGGTTTAGTGCTGCTAAGACCTCAATTATAATTGACTTTGTTAACAACTAGATGTCTGGTCGAGCGCAGTCGAGACCTTATCTAATAAATGATTCTAATGAAATCATATTTCATCTACATCTTACAATACTCTAATGGATTACTATATACAGGATTTACTAATAATATTTCGCGAGGATTTGAAGAACATCAAAAAGGATTAAATAAAGAGATGGAGTGCTAAAAAGAAAATTGCCCTTGCTAATAATGACTTTGAAATACTTCAAATTTTAGCTGAATGTCGAAATCAAACTCATTCTAAATATAAACCCACTCAAGAAGAGGTCTCGACTGCGCTCGACCAGACATTTGAAAAATAAATTCCCATGAAAAACCCCTTATTACAAGCCTTCGACACCGCTCCCTTTTCAAAAGTTAAAAACGAGCATTTTCTTCCTGCTATACAAGAATTGATTGATGTAACAAAGGCAGAGATTAAATTAATTACTTCCAATACTGAAACCCCTACTTTTGAGAATACGGTCGAGGCTCTAGAAAACACAGGACTCCAATTAGACCGTGTTACTAGTATATTTTTTAACTTAAATAGCGCTGAAACAAATGAAGAAATTCAAAAAATTGCGCAAGTCATATCTCCCCTATTAACAGAATTTGGTAATGATATTTTACTGAATGAAGCACTATTCAAGCGAGTAAAACAGGTTTTCAAGATAAAGGACAACTTACAACTAAACGGGGAGGAAAAAATGCTCCTCGAGAAGCAATACAAGGGGTTTTCGAGAAACGGAGCTAATCTTTCTGAATTGGATAAACTAGAACTTCGGAAAATAGACGCGGAATCATCAAAACTAAAACTTACGTTTGGTGAAAATGTTTTAGCCGAAACTAATAAGTTCGAAATGCTAATTGCTAATGAAGATGAACTGTCCGGACTTCCTGAAGGTTCAAAAGAAGCTGCGGCTCAGACTGCAAAAGAAAAGAACAAAGAAGGCTGGTTGTTTACTCTAGATTATCCAAGCTACATTCCATTTATGATGTACGCCAACAATAGGGACCTTCGAAAAAAAATGTCGGTTGCAGCCGGCGCTAAATCATTCCACGGTGACGAATTGGACAATCAGCAGAATGTTTTAGACATAGTACAACTTCGTCACAAGCGTGCAGTGTTATTAGGGTATGAAACGCACGCACACTTTGTATTGGAAGAACGAATGGCAGAATCACCTGAAAAGGTACAATCATTTTTAAGCGAGTTGCTTGAAAAAGCCAAGCCAGCTGCTTTGAAAGAATTCAAGGAATTACAATCTTTTGCTATGGAATTAGATAGCATCGACCAGCTTCAAAAATGGGATGGTGCATATTACGCTGAAAAGCTCAAGGAGAAATTATTCAATCTAGACGATGAAAAACTCAAGCCCTATTTTGAACTTGATAAAGTTATAGATGGCGTATTCACATTGGCTGAAAAACTTTACGGACTTCGTTTCGAGGAGGTAAATAACATTGATAAATACCACGAGGATGTAAAAACTTTTAGAGTTGATGACAATGATGGCGAATTAGTTTCAATATTCTACGCAGATTTCCATCCCCGACCAGGAAAGAGAGGAGGCGCTTGGATGACCTCTTACAAACCTCAACAGATTAAAAATGGAGTGAACGATCGACCTCACGTATCCATTGTTTGTAATTTCACAAAACCGACAGCGAGTTTGCCCTCTTTACTAACTTTCAACGAGGTTACCACTCTCTTTCATGAGTTTGGACACGCCTTACATGGAATGCTCGCCAATACAACTTATAAAGGCTTATCGGGGACCAATGTGTTCTGGGATTTCGTGGAGCTTCCAAGTCAGGTTTTAGAGAATTGGTGTTATGAAAAAGAAGCCCTTGAACTCTTTGCTACTCACTATGAACACGACGAAGTAATCCCTATCGAGTTAATTGAGAAAATTAAAGACTCTGCAACTTTTCATGAAGGAATGCAAACATTAAGGCAATTGAGTTTTGGAATGCTAGACATGGCATGGCATGGAAATAATCCTTCTAAAATTAAAGACGTAAAAGCTTTTGAGAAAGCTGTATTTGCAGATACATCTTTGTATCCCGACATTCCTGAAAATTGTATGAGCACATCGTTTTCTCATATTTTTCAAGGCGGATATTCTGCAGGTTATTATAGCTATAAATGGGCGGAGGTTCTAGACGCAGATGCTTTTGCTTATTTTAAGCAAGAAGGGGTTTTTAATAAAGAAATTGCTTCTAAATTTAAAAAATATATTCTATCCCAAGGCGGCACGCAAGACCCAATGGATTTATATATAAAATTTAGGGGACAGAAACCTAACCCTGAAGCACTATTGAAACGAGCCGGCCTCATAAAAAGTTAATTAATTCTTTGAATCTAAAAATCTAGATAAACTTTCTTATTTTTGGTAAAAAGCAATGGGTACAGAAAAATTATTTCCTGATACATGGGTAGCCAGATATGCCGATTACTTGTACAATTATACGATTGTGCGAGTAAACGATCATGAGGTGGCTCAGGATTTAATTTCTGAAACTTTTTTAGCTGGATTAAAATCAAAAGATAATTTCAAAGGGGAGGCAAGTGAGAGAACCTGGCTGATTTCCATTCTGAAACGAAAAATTATCGACCATTATCGGAAAAAAAAATCCCGAAAAGGAAAAGCAGAAATCCGAATGTCATATTCAGATGAAGACGCTGAGGGTGATTGGCTAGAACAACGAGTAAAAGACCCATTCGATAAAACTGCAGAAGACACCATGCAGAACGAAGAATTAGGTCTTGCAATTTTGGGATGTATGGACAAATTGAATGAAAAACAGGCCGCAATATTTAAAATGAAAACTATCGATAGTTTTGATACTGAAGCTATTTGTAATGAATTTAATATAACACCGTCTAATCTTTGGGTAATTATACATCGAGCTAGAAAATCTATGGCAGATTGCCTCGAAACTAATTGGTTTTAAAACATGAAAGTATATATTAAGTGCGATGAAGCGAATTATACCTGTGACAAAAATCAGTATAAAGACGCATCTTTATGGGGGAAAATAAAATTGAATATTCACTTGATTTATTGTGCTGCTTGTCGCGAGTACACTGCGAGAAATACAAAGCTTACAAAGATTTTTGAGACGTCGAAACCCAAAATACTAGGAAGAGAGCAAAAAGAAAAAATGCAAAAAGCGCTTCTTAAGGAAATTTCAAAATAAATTCGATAGTAATAATAATACCCCGAACCAAACTATCGGGATTCCCTCGATCCAAAACGAGGCAAAGTATTTCAACTGTTTGGTTCTAGAGCTAATTAAGGCAGCTGCAATTAGAGCACAAATAATCAATAAACTCATACAATACCCTAGCGAGAATTCATCTTTGAGCCCTTCTGTAATTAGACAAATTAACAACAAAAAAAGTCCTAACGCTTTAACTCTAGTGACTCCTAATTGCTGAGGCAATGTTCTTAAGGTTTTGTCATCATATTGAAGATCTCTAATTTCGAAAGGAATTGTAAGAACAAAGACGATAAAAAATCGTTGTACAAATGTCAACAAGACATCTATATTGAACTCAACACCTTCAGAGAACAGCGGGACGATCACGGTTACGCCGGCCCAAACCAACGCAACAACAAAAACCTTTAAACTCGCTAAATTTCTTAAATTTTTGGACTTCAGAAAAGGTACCGCATAAAAAAATGTGAGTAGTGCAAACCCACCGATATAAAGCAACGTTTCAAATGACAACTGAAGGGCAAAATAGGTGACAATTCCGAAACTAAAAAAAGAAAAAACCTGAATAGATCTAAGCGAATTCGTTAGTTCACGATGACGTAATCCAGCAATTTTTGCATATTTCACAAAGTTATAGCCTGTAATTGTTCCAAAGAAAATAAATATCCATAACGCATTCGGTATTTGCAAATCGTATTCCATCTTACTAATCCCAACCAAAGCCAAAACTGCAAATGCGACATGAATACTTGCATTAATATAAAAACTAAAGACACTTGAAAGGAGCTTCATTTTGTAAAAATAGCCAAAGTGTTTATAACCTCTATTTTTCGTTGAAAAAATGTCCCTCCAAAAGGATTAAAACGTAAAATTTTAGTTATTTAAGTTGTAATTTTGCCAGCTAAATATAAACGCAATTCGATGAATACAGATTCTTTTGCCTTACGACATATAGGTCCCCGAAACAGTGACCTGCCAGAAATGCTTTCTACCATTAATGCCGATTCGATGGAGCAGTTAATTTTCGAGACTATTCCAAGTGACATTCGATTAAAAAATGGATTACAGCTCGATCCTGCTCTTAGTGAAAATGAATATCTAGAACACATCAATGAGTTAGCATCCAAAAATAAAATCTTCAAAACCTATATTGGATTAGGTTACAACCAGTCCATTACACCGCCAGTAATACAAAGAAATATTTTGGAAAACCCGGGATGGTACTCGGCTTATACACCATATCAAGCAGAAATTGCCCAAGGAAGATTGGAAGCGCTGCTCAACTTCCAGACGATGGTTATTGATCTTACGGGAATGGAGTTGGCAAATGCATCTTTATTAGATGAGGCTACTGCAGCTGCGGAAGCTATGGCTTTATTATTCGCCGTAAGGGAAAGAGATCAAAAGAAAAGTGAGACTCAAAAGTTTTTTGTTTCAGAAGAGGTCTTACCCCAAACGCTCTCACTCTTGCAAACAAGATCCGAACCTTTAGGTATTGAATTAGTTGTTGGAAACCATGAAACTTTCGCTTTTTCAGAAGACTTTTTTGGTTGTATTTTACAATATCCTGGGAAGTCAGGAAAAGTCTATGATTTTAAGGAATTTGTTTCAAACGCTAAAGCAGCTAGAATAAAAGTAGCAGTAGCTGCCGATATTTTAAGCCTAGTTAAGTTAGAAGCTCCAGGTAATTATGGAGTTGATATTGTGGTTGGAACTACACAACGCTTTGGTATACCACTTGGGTACGGAGGACCACACGCAGGGTATTTTGCAACAAAGGAAGAATTTAAACGATCTATTCCTGGTCGTATCATTGGTGTTACCAAGGATACCGATAACAACCGCGCTTTGCGAATGGCTTTGCAAACCCGTGAACAACATATTAAACGTGATAAAGCGACTTCTAATATTTGTACGGCACAAGTATTACTTGCGGTGATGGCAGGAATGTATGCTGTATATCATGGGCCAGAAGGGTTAGACTATATAGCTTCAAAAGTCCATAGCGGAGCCGTTACACTTAGCACTGCTCTGGAAAAAATAGGGTACAAGGAGTTAAATGGATCTTATTTTGACACCTTGTCTATCAAAGCAAATACCTCTAAAATTAGAACCATTGCTGAATCAAACGAGGTAAATTTCTTTTATCCTAATTCGGGAACAGTTTCAATTTCGATTAATGAAACAACTACACTTAAAGACTTAAATGCCATCGTAGCAATTTTTGCTAAAGCCGCTAATATGGAGGCTTCAATTATTTCAGAGTTAGTTTCTGAAAGTAAAATTCCTATCGAGGTATCAAGAAAAACTGAATTTCTTAGTAGTCCGGTTTTCAACACCTATCACAGCGAAACTGAATTGATGCGTTATATTAAAAAATTAGAGCGCAAGGACCTTTCATTAAATCATTCCATGATAGCACTTGGGTCTTGCACGATGAAGCTAAATGCTGCTGCCGAAATGCTACCTTTAAGTGATCCACAATGGGGTAATATGCATCCGTTTGTGCCTGTAGAACAAGCAGGAGGCTATCAATTAATGCTAAAAAAATTAGAAGAACAGCTTACCGAAATTACAGGCTTTGCCGGGACTTCTTTGCAACCTAATTCTGGCGCACAAGGAGAATATGCCGGTTTAATGGTGATAAGAGCTTATCATGAATCACGCGGTGAGGGACATAGAAACATTTGTTTAATTCCTTCTTCTGCTCATGGCACTAATCCGGCAAGCGCAGTGATGGCTGGAATGAAAGTAGTAGTCACAAAGGCTACTGACGATGGAAATATTGACGTAGAAGACCTTCGTGAAAAAGCTATTCTTCACATGGATAATCTTTCGGCATTAATGATCACTTATCCTTCGACTCACGGTGTTTACGAGTCGGCAATTAAAGAAATTACAAGTTTAATACACGAACACGGCGGACAAGTATACATGGACGGTGCAAATATGAATGCTCAGGTCGCGCTAACAAACCCAGGTGCTATTGGAGCGGATGTTTGTCATCTCAACTTACACAAAACATTCGCCATCCCCCATGGAGGTGGCGGTCCTGGTGTTGGTCCAATATGCGTTGCGAAACAATTACTTCCATTTTTACCTTCAAATCCAGTAATTCCTACTGGAGGTGACAAAGCCATTACTGCAATTTCTGCTGCCCCTTGGGGAAGTTCTCTTGCCTGTCTTATTTCATATGCATATATCATGATGTTAAGCACGGATGGATTAAAAGCGTCGACAGAATATGCAATTCTAAATGCCAATTATATTAAAGAGCGGCTTCGTGGACACTTCGAAGTATTATACTCTGGTGAGAAAGGCCGTGCTGCCCACGAAATGATTGTTGACTGTCGCCCGTTTAAAGAAAATGGCATCGAGGTCACAGATATTGCAAAGCGATTAATGGATTATGGTTTTCACGCACCAACAGTTTCGTTTCCTGTTGCTGGAACAATGATGATAGAGCCTACCGAAAGTGAAAGCAAGGCTGAATTAGATCGTTTTTGTGATGCCATGATTTCAATTAGAAAAGAAATAAATGCATCTAGAAAAGAAGATACCAATAATATACTTAAAAATTCTCCACACACTTTAGCAATGATAACATCAGATACCTGGGTCTTTCCTTACTCAAGACAAGAAGCTGCCTTCCCATTATCCTATGTATCGGAGAATAAATTCTGGCCTACAGTTAGAAGAGTAGACGACGCATATGGAGATCGTAATCTTATATGCAGCTGTGAACCTATTGAAGCTTATATGGAGGCTTAAACTTATATTTTATTAAAGGGCTTTTCTTCGGAAAAGCCTTTCGTTTTTCAACCCAAACAACACTATTTTTCAAGTTATCAAATTCGTGATTTTTAGAGAAATATTTACAGAATCGTCATAAATAACTTGTATTTTTACGTATTAGTGAAATTGTAATTATTTCGGCTATCTTAAGACTGAAACATTATTCGATTTTACTATTTTTGAAAAAAAAGAAAGAAAATGGGCGTAACCATTACAGGTACTGGTAGCTATATCCCCAGCGGAGTCGCTAAAAACAACCGGTTTGAAAAGAATAGCTTTTTTAATGAAGACGGTACCCTCATTAGGCAGAAGAATGAGGTTATTATTGAGAAATTTAAAGCAATTACCGGTATTGCTGAAAGACGTTATGTTGAGGATCAATTATTGACCTCAGATATTGCCTCTTATGCAGCTTTGAAAGCAATTGAGAATGCCAAAATTGATATTGAAGATTTGGACTATCTCATTGTTGCCCACAATTATGGAGATGTAAAAAAAGGTAGTTTTCAGAGTGATACTGTTCCAAGTATTGCATCGCGCGTGAAACACAAACTAAAAATCAAAAACCCATCCTGTGTCGCTTATGACGTTTTGTTTGGATGTCCTGGCTGGATTGAGGGTGTTATACAAGCAAATGCCTTTATAAAGGCTGGAATAGCAAAAAAAGCCTTGGTCATTGGCGCCGAATCTCTTTCCCGAGTTATTGATAAGCACGATCGGGATTCCATGATCTTTAGTGATGGCGCAGGAGCTGTCATTCTTGAATCTTTAGATAACTCCAGCGGAATTTTAGCACACGTTAGTGCGACTCATGCCTATGATGAAGCTCATTTTATTTATTTTGGAGAATCAAACAATCAAGAATTAACGGATTCTCCTAGATACATAAAAATGCAAGGCAGGAAAATCTATGAATTTTCTTTAATTAATGTTCCAGATGCAATGAAGTCTTGCTTGGATAAAAGCGGTATCCCTATTACAGATTTGAAGAAGATTTTTATTCATCAGGCGAATGAAAAGATGGACGAAGCCATAATGAAGCGGTTTTACGCTTTGTATGATGTAGCTCCCCCCGAAGGTGTTATGCCTATGACTATAGACAGGCTTGGAAACTCGAGTGTTGCGACAGTTCCAACATTATATGATCTTGTATTAAATGGCAAAATGGAAGGTCAGGCCGTTGATAAAGGAGACGTCGTGATGTTCGCTAGTGTAGGCGCAGGAATGAATATTAATGCTATCGTTTACAGAGTATAAAGATGTACGAAGGTAAATTTCCCGCCAAAAGATATAAACACACCTTACACTTTTTAGAAAATACAATTTCAAAAGAACACTCAATTCTTGATTTAGGAGTGGTAAACCCTTTTTCTGAGTTATTAGCGAATGCGGGATTCAAAGTGACAAATACAAGAGGTGAAGATCTAGATATTGACACTTCATCTGTACAAAATAATGATTTTGAAGTTGTTACTGCCTTTGAAATTTTTGAACATTTAGTTTCACCATTTAATGTATTAAAGGATATAAAAGCAAAAAAATTAGTTGCTTCTGTTCCGCTAAAACTATGGTTTGCTTCAGCTTATAGAAGTAAAACAGACGAACGTGACCGTCATTATCATGAGTTTGAAGATTGGCAGTTTGATTGGCTTTTAGAAAAAGCTGGTTGGAAAATAGTTAAAAGAGAAAAGTTTACAAATCCAGTGAAAAAGATCGGCTTCCGGCCAATATTAAGACGCTTCACTCCTAGATACTATTTGGTTTATGCCGAAAGAGTTTAATGAGAATTTATATTGTCATACCAACCTATAATGAGGAAGCCTATCTAGCTCAAACACTTCAGTCGTTAGTCGAACAAACAATTATTCCAAATAAGGTGGTTATTGTTAATGATAACTCTAGCGATAACAGTCAAAAAATTATTGATGATTTCTCTTCGAAATACAGTTTCATTACTGGTATAACACATACTTCTGCCGCTATTCATGAGCCAGGGAGCAAAGTAATTAATGCTTTCAATAAGGGTCTAGAGGAATTAGATGACAACTATGATGTACTTTGTAAATTCGATGCAGATTTAATTTTTCCGAAGCACTACCTCGAATCTGTCATTTCAATATTCAAAACAACACCAGGATGTGGTATGGCTGGAGGCTTTTGTTACATCAAAGAAACAGATGATTGGAAATTGGAAAACCTAACCAATAAAGATCATATTCGCGGGGCATTAAAAGCCTATAAAAAGGAATGTTTTAAACAGATTGGCGGATTAAAGAGCACGATGGGCTGGGACACCATCGATGAGCTTCTAGCCCAACACCAAGGCTGGAAAATAACAACCGATTCGTCTTTACACGTTAGACATATGAAGCCTACTGGATCGTCTTATTCTAAAACTGCAACATATAAACAAGGAGAGGCCTTCTATAAGATGCGATATGGTTTTCTACTTACCTTAATAGCCGCAATAAAATTAGGGTTCTTGAAAAAAAATTTTATGTTTATACTTAATACGATAAAAGGCTATTATATAGCCTTAGGTAAAAAGCAAACCTTCTCGGTTTCAGAAGAGGAAGGTAAATTTATTCGCAACTTGAGATGGAGAGGGATAAAAAATAAAATATTATAAGTTTTCTTTAGTAAGGAACTTTGAATTATACCTATTTTTGAGATTACATCATTTAATTAAATATATGAGAGCTCATTTTTTCCCTTTATTTATTTCAAGTTTCCTGATAATTTCTTCGATTTCTTGCCTTTATGGACAAGAGAACGCAACAATAAATACTGAAAATTCAAAACCAAAAAACATTGTACTTCTAATAGGAGACGGGATGGGGCTAAGTGAGGTTTCGGCAAGTCTATTTTACAATAAGACAACAACCAACTTCGAAAGGTTTTCAACAATTGGCCTTATCAAAACCTCCTCTTCTAACGAATTGATTACAGATTCGGCTGCTGGTGCTACCGCATTTTCAACAGGGATCAAAAGCTACAATGGAGCTATAGGAGTAGACAAAAATGGCATTGCTGTTGAAACAATTCTAGAGCAGCTAGTTAAGAAAGGATATGCAACCGGCTTGATTGCGACCTCATCAATAGTACACGCTACACCTGCAAGTTTTTATGCACATACTAAATCTAGACGGCTATACGAGGAAATTGCCACATTTTTACCTTCCTCTAATATTGACTTTTTAGCTGGTGGAGGAACGAAGTTTTTCAATAGTCGCGAAGATGGAAAAGATTTATTTTCAGAATTTAAGAAAAATGGATACAAAGTGCATACTAAGGAATTACCTGCGTCTGTATCAAACAAAAAACAAGTCATACTACTGAGAGAAGATGAGATGCCAAAAATGCTAGACGGGCGAGGGGATTTTCTTCCTAATGCTACCAAATTAGCGCTTGAAGCTTTATCAAAAAATGAGACCGGCTTTTTTCTAATGATAGAAGGTTCTCAAATTGACTGGGGGGGGCACGCCAATGATGCAGATTATTTGATAAGTGAATTATTAGATTTTGATAAAACCATAGGTGCTGTTTTAGATTTTTCTCAGAAAAACGGAGAGACCTTAGTCATAGTTACCGCCGATCACGAAACTGGGGGCTTCACTCTGAGTGCAGATAGCGGAGATTATAATAAAATTAAACCAGTATTTTCTACCGGTGGTCATTCCGCTACTATGGTGCCGGTCTTTGCAGAAGGTCCAGGGTCTTACTTATTTGGCGGTATATATGAGAACACAGCGATATATAAGAAAATGAAAACACTTCTTATAGAAAAATAATTCTAGGATGCCTGAATAATGTTTTCAGAAAACAATTAGCAAAATATGTTACTTTAGCGGTACTTAAAATTATATGAAATACATTGAAGACATAGGTTCCTACTTTTTAATGCTTAAAAAAGTATTTAGTAGTCCAACCAAAACATCTGTTTTGAAAGACCTAATTCTAAAGGAAATTGATGATCTAATCATTGATTCGATACCTATTGTTGCTTTTATATCATTTTTTGTTGGTGGTGTAATTGCCATTCAAACGGCATTAAATATTGACAACCCTTTAATCCCGGCCTATTTGATTGGTTTTGCCACAAGGCAATCGATTATCCTTGAATTTGCTCCAACTTTTATTTCTATTATCATGGCTGGTAAGGTTGGATCTTTTATTACCTCGAGCATAGGATCAATGCGTGTTACAGAGCAAATAGATGCCCTTGAAGTAATGGGTGTCAATTCACTTAATTATCTAGTTTTTCCAAAAATTATAGCTCTGCTATTTTACCCTTTTGTTATTGCAATTGCCATGTCCTTAGGCCTATTTGGTGGATGGGTTGCCGCTGTATATGGTGGATTTAGCAGTTCAGATGCTTTTATTCAAGGACTTCAGGATGACTTTATTCCATTTCATATAGTTTACGCTTTTCTTAAAACATTTGTATTTGCTCTTATCTTGGCTACGGTTCCATCTTGGCAAGGATATTATATGAAAGGTGGTGCCTTAGAAGTAGGGAAAGCAAGTACCAACTCCTTTGTTTGGACAAGTGTACTAATTATTCTGGCAAATTATATAATCACTCAACTTCTTTTAAGCTAATGATTAAGGTAGACGGTATAAAAAAGAGCTTTGGTGAAGAAGAAATTCTAAAAGGGATTTCTACCACCTTCGATAAAGGAAAAACAAACCTAATAATTGGACAGAGCGGAAGTGGAAAAACAGTATTACTTAAATGCTTAATAGGCTTGTTCAAGCCTAACGATGGTCTTATTTATTTTGAAGATAAGATCTTGCAGGAGATGAATGATGAGGATCATCGGAACCTAAGAGAAGATATCGGCATGTTATTTCAAGGTGGCGCGCTCTTCGATTCTATGACTATAGAAGAAAACGTTATGTTCCCTTTGAGGATGTTCTCAAATCAGAAGAAGAGCGAAATGTTGGATCGAGTAAACGAAGTTCTTAAACGTGTAAATCTTGAAAATGTCAATAAGAAGTTTCCTTCAGAAATCTCTGGTGGAATGCAGAAAAGAGTATCAATCGCCAGAGCAATTGTAAACAAACCCAAGTACCTTTTTTGTGACGAACCTAACTCCGGATTGGATCCCAAAACGGCAATATTGATAGATAACCTAATTCAGGAAATAACACACGAGTTTAATATTACAACGGTCGTCGTAACCCATGACATGAACTCAGTAATGGAAATAGGCGAGAAAATTGTCTTCTTAAAAAATGGGTTGTTAGTATGGCAAGGAACCAATGATGAGATTTTTAAAACAGACAATGATGATGTCACGAGTTTTGTTTATTCATCCGACTTATTTAAAAAAATACGAGACATTCAGCTGAAAGAGGGTTGAGATTTCAGGCCTAACCCTATATAAATCAAATAAATTCACTTAATTTAGCTCGATTTAAAACTTGAATTAATATGAAAAAATGTTTACTCATATGTTCTTCTCTACTGGTAGGAGCATCTCTTATGGCCCAAGTCTCATTTACTAACCAAGGAAGTATGCTTGGCAATTATTCTGATTCTTCAGAAGTGGGTGTTGATATGAATGGTGATTATCTTGATGATTATGTTCGTGTTTCTCAAAATGGAATCGGTATAGACTATCAGAATCCAGATGGTACATTTAATTCTATGTGGATTCCTATGTCTATTCAAAATGTTCCAAACTGGAGCGTTGCAGCCGGAGATCTTGACAAGAATGGCTATAACGATCTTGTTTTAGGAAATGGGTCAAGAGCTTCCTTTCTGCTTGCTAACGCCGATGGTACTGCTTATACCTTGCAGGATTTTCCAGAGTATATATTTTGCCAGCGTTCTACAATGGCAGACATTGATAATGATGGTGATCTAGATGCGTTTATATGTCACGATGTTGATTTGAGTCATCCCTACAGAAATGATGGCACTGGTAACATGACACTTGACCAAACGCTCATCGAAACTGTCAATGCTCCAGGAAACTATGCCGCTATATGGGTAGACTACGATAATGATGGTGATTCAGACATGTACCTTACCAAGTGCAGAGGTGGGGCATCTCCTGGGGATCCATATAGAGATAATGCGATGTATACCAACGACGGTACAGGAGTATTTACTGAAAATGCACAGGACATTGGAATGCGCGATAACGCACAGTCTTGGGCGACCGTCTTCGAAGATTTTGATAATGATGGAGATTTTGACGCATTTATTGTAAATCACGATTTTAAAAATCGCTTTATGCTTAATGATGGTCTGGGTAATTTTTCTGATATTATTGAAACAACTGGAATTAACTCGAATGATTTAGGAGCTTGGGAAAATCAATCTGGTGATTTTGACAACAATGGATTTGTGGATATTTTTTCTGAAATGTCTTCAGAATTATACTTAAACAATGGCGACCTTACATTTACGGGAATGAATTTAAATTTCGATGAAGGCGCTATTGGCGACTTTAATAATGATGGATTCCTCGATGTTATGAACGATGGAAATTTCTATGTAAATAGTGGAAATTCAAATAATTGGATGAAGATTGGCCTTTTAGGAACTACTAGTAATATAAATGGAATTGGAGCACGTATTCAAATTCTTGGTGATTGGGGAACTCAAATGAGAGAGATTCGATCTGGCCAAGGTTTTAGCCATATGAATTCATTAATTGGACATTTTGGTATCGGTACAAGTACTTCTATAGACGAAATAATTGTTACCTGGCCTGATGGGACTGTAGACATAATTACAGACCCTACAATAAATACACAAATCATTGTTGAACAAGGAAGTTCTCCTCTAGCAATAACTGATTTCCAAAAAGAAGGAATTAGTTTATATCCTAATCCTACAGTTGGTGTTGTTAATTTTTCGCTAGCCGGATTACAAGATGTTCCTGTGAGAGTTATTGATGTGAATGGTAAAGTGGTTCTAAACACTACAGTTTCTTCTGAAAACAACATCAATGTAGCTCCACTACAAAGTGGCATCTATTTTGTACAAATGGAGATTGAAAAGAAAGTTGTGAATTACAAGTTTCTTAAAAACTAATTGTAGTTAAATTCAATAAAAAAGGCATCCTATACATACGGATGCCTTTTTTATTAAACTAGTTTTACCTCATTTATTTCAATATTAGAGTATCCTTCTTAAGTTTATATTTAAGCCAGTCATATAGCTTCTTCATATCCTTGGCCTTATTCTCATTTGAAATAGAACCATCCCAAGTAACGTTAAAGACAGCTAGTGTGTCAATTTTGCTAAAATTCGATCTCAGAGTACTTGCATAGCTTATCGTCTCTAGATTTTCATAATTGATTTTCGCCTCAATACATATCTCTTGAAATGGAATTATATCTTTTTCTAAACTTCGTAGTTTGGCCATCCTATCTTCAAGGAAGGCTATCTTCTGATCCCTCGTCAACAAATCCAGAGAATCCCTAGATCGTAATTCCTCCATATAACGAACCTCGTCTTGGAAGCTATTATCCTTTAAGCTTTGATTTAATACTAGTTTGGTATCAGCTAATGAAGTATAGGCCAAAAGACGGTTTCGCAATAAACCCAGGGTCGATTCCCCTATTTGATCCGCTCCAAAAGACGTGAGCTCGATGGTTGAAATATCACTATCGCTAAAATTAAAAGTCGCATATTTCTTCATATAGGATGAGTTAGGCAAACCATTTAATTCACGCTCAATAAAAAGTTTCGCATTATTATTAAAGGCACTTTCTCGAAGTACACTTATAAATGTAAAACCTGCAGGAACCATTACTAAAATTGCCAAGAAAGATGCGAAACGAGAAATATTCTTTCTCCGTTTTGAATTCGCGTACTTTATCATAGGAAACCGCAATAGTTTCAAAACTAAAAAAGTCGCTAATGCAATGAATATTGTATTTATAATGAATAGATACATGGCACCCCCAGCAAAAGCCAGGCCTTTAGAGTTATCGGTCACTGCCTCTGCCAAACCATAACCCACTGTGCATAATGGAGGCATCAAGGCGGTAGCAATTGCAACTCCAAAAATAACACTAGCAATTGTGCCTTTCTTAGTCCTTGCTATGATCAATGCCAACCCACCAAAAAAAGCAATCAACACATCGCGTATATCGGGCTTGGTTCTTGCTAATAATTCAGACGATTCTTCTCTTAGGGGAAACAACCAAAAAAACAGAAATGCTGTAAGAACGCTTAACAGTATCATAATCCCAAAATTTATCAAGGATTTTTTCAAGGTATCAATATCATTAATTGCGATTGACAATCCAATTCCCAAAATTGGCCCCATTAAGGGAGAAATAAGCATCGCACCAATAACGACAGCTGTAGAATTAGCATTTAACCCCACAGAAGCGACGAAAATCGAGCAAATAAGAATCCAAGCCGTCGCTCCTTTTAAGGGAATATCAGCCTTTATAGCATCCATAGTATTTTCCCTATCGGTATCAGCTCGAAAGTCAAGTAACTCAACCAAAAACTTCTTTAAACTCTGAAATAAACCGTGAGCATTTTTTTTCAGAGCCGCCTTGTTCTGATCGTTTAATTGATCCGTTTCATTTTCCATCATAATTATTTATAATTATCACCAAATTGTTTGGATATATCTGCCAATAAGCCTTTTATTTCTTGCTCTTTTTTCTTCGGAAAAAGAAGCAGAACATCCTCTGTATCAACAACAATGTAATCTTTAACCCCGTCAATCACAACAAGTTTTTCCGAAGAAGTATATATCATATTACCCGATGCATCCAAAAGGTGCGTTTGAGCATTAACTTTCGCGTTTCCGAAGTTATCTTTATCCAATTTATCGTGCAAAGCACCCCAAGTCCCTAAATCATTCCAATCGAAAGTTGCTTTTTTTACAAAAACATTCGTGGCTTTCTCTAAAATACCATAATCAATTGAAATATTCTCAGCCTTACCATACGTTGAATTAATAAAATTCTTTTCTTCTGCCGTATTATAAACGTCGTTCCCTTCAGAAAACAAATCTGTCATTACTGGCATATATTTACTAAATGCATCGGTAATACTCTCCACACTCCAAATAAATATTCCTGCATTCCACATAAAATTTTCCTCAGAAATAAACTGTTTGGCTGTTTCATAGTCCGGTTTCTCTCTGAATTGTTTTACCTTAAGAATATTGGATTCACTATTTTTCTCAGATTCTATATAACCATAACCAGTATTGGGAAAAGTTGGATTAATTCCTAATGTAACCAAGACTTTATCACTTTGTGCAGCTTTAAAGCATTCTTCTAAATTTTCTCCAAAAGACACCTCATCTTCTATCCAATGGTCGCTAGGTGCAACAAGTACGACTGCATTCGGATTTGCTTTTTTAATTTTTAACGACGCAACCAATATACAAGGTGCTGTATTCCTCATGGCAGGTTCTAGAATAACTTGCTCAGCTCGTATTTCTGGTAATTGCTCTAAAGTAATATCCAGATACCTATCGTTTGTAAGAATATATATATTTTCCGAAGGAATTATTCTATTCAATCGAGAAAATGTTTTTTGAATGAGTGTTTGCCCAGCCCCCAACATGTCACGAAACTGTTTTGGGAAATCTGCCCTACTCACAGGCCAAAATCTTGAACCAATTCCACCCGCCATAATAACTGCATAATAATCTTTATTCATAGTAATCCCCGTAAAAACGGTCGTCTTTTAATTAACACAATTGTCATTTCAAAAATTCTACTTCTGCATTCGGATTAAACAAATAGATTCTTCCTGTAGCAACTTCCACGCACTCGAATCGTTTAACCCTTTGCTTTCCCCGTTTAAATATTTTTCCGTTATACAACCGAAAATTAGCTCCAAGGGGTATTTCAAATATATAATTTTTATCGTTTGGAGAATCATATGCTTTCAGAGCCAAGGACAAACGAGAATCTGTATCACTAGTCGCCTTTGGGTTTTTAAAATGCAACGCCAGTAAAGGTAACAGCTGATAAGGAAAAATCTCTGGACGGATAAAAGGTAGCATGAGTTGTTGAAATATAAATTTCCACTCCTTCCCATGTGGCTTAATATTTCGACCATATTTTTGAAAAGTCACCAAATGTGCTATTTCATGAATTAAGGTTATAAAAAACCGAAACCTATTCAAGTTTGCATTGACTGTTATTTGATGCTCTCCATTAGGTAGTTTTCTATAATCGCCATGCCTAGTAACACGTTCGTTTACAATCTTCAAATGAACATTATTAGAACGAATCAGCACAAAAGTTGAATCAACCGCAGCCTCTGGTATATATCTTTCAAGTACCTCGGTCATATTCAATTATGGTGTTGAACTAGAAACTTGCAGAATTTTACCATTATAGAATTTAGTGCCCGTTAGTGAGAAATCATAGATATAAGATGCCATTTCATCTGCAGTTAAAGGCGCCTTATATCCAGGAAAGGCCTCTTCAAGCATTTCGGTCTGGACGGCTCCTAAAGCCAGTACATTAAAAGATGGTCCTGTTTCCTTGAATTCTTCGGCCAATAGCTCTGAAAGGGTTATAACAGCTCCTTTGCTGCTACTATACGCGCTAAGCCCAGGGAATTTCAAACTTCCTTGGATACCACCAATACTACTTATTGTCACTACGTGCCCTTCTTTCTTCATAAATGGAACGACAGCTTGCGTAATTGCCGCAACGCCAAAAACATTTACCTCATAAACTCTTCTGAAATCTTGAATGCTTATTCCAGAAAAAGATTCGTTCACCAGTAATCCTGAATTATTGATTAAAATATCAACTTGATTCCAATGTTCTTCAATAAAAGCTGAAACCTTTTCAATGTCTGAAGCCTCCGTAATATCAAATGAAAATGCTTCGCAGTTTTTTAAAGACAAATTTTGAACGGGGGCGGCATTTCTTGAAAGTGCCAATACATTATGACCGGCAGCGGTAAAAAGTTTGACCAGTTCAATGCCAATACCTCTGCTGGTTCCTGTTATGATTACATTTTTCATACTCTAAAGATACACAAATCCCGTTACTCTCTAGATTCGAAAACAACGGGATTTGCAATTATAAGGGAAGTATTAATTTAGATATTAATCTTCCTGAATTCAATTCTCTTAGACGAACATAGTGACTGGATTCTCAATATATTGTCTTAGGGTTTGTAAAAATTTTGCTCCCGTTGCTCCGTCTACCGTTCTATGATCACAGGCCAGAGTTACCGTCATAGTATTACCTATAACAATTGCACCATTTTTTACAACTGGCTTTTCTACAATGGTTCCAACAGATAAGATTGCTGAGTTTGGTGCGTTAATAATAGAAGTAAACTCTTTAATACCAAACATCCCTAAATTAGAAACTGTAAACGTGCTACCGTCCATCTCTTGAGGTGTGATTTTTTTAGTTCTTGCTTTCCCCGCCAAATCTTTTACGTTCGCTCCTATTTGGGAGAACGTCATTTGATCAGCGAATTTTAAAACAGGTACTAATAAGCCTTCATCAACGGCAACAGCAACTCCAATATGAATGTGCTTAGCAATTCGGATAGCATCTGCAGTCCATTGACTGTTTACCTGTGGGTGCTTACGTAGTGCCATAGCACATGCCTTCACGATCATATCATTAAAAGAAATTTTAACATTTGGATCTTCATTAATTGCCTTACGTGCAGCAATTGCGTGATCCATGTCTAATTCTATATTCAAGTAATAATGAGGGGCACTAAATTTTGATTCTCCAAGTCGCTTCGCAATCGTCTTGCGCATTTGTGAATTTTTAATCTCTTCGAAACTCTCTTCACCAACAGCCACATACGTCTGAGTTTGACCAGTTCCTGGCTGGTAATTTTCTATATCACTTTTTACAATACGACCATTTTCACCGGTTCCCTTAACCTGAGTAAGGTTTATACCTTTTTCCGCTGCCATGCGCTTAGCCAATGGTGATGCAAATATTCGCTCACCACTATTGGCTGTAACAGATTGAACAGCTTCTGGGGCCGATTTAGACACTTCGCTTTGACTTGGGGTTTGATCTATCTTTACTTCCGAGCTAATTTCTTTCGATTCGGAAGGAGTCGCCTTATTACTTTCATAGCTCTCTGCAATACCAGACACATCGGTTCCTTTAGGTCCGATTATCGCCAAAACTGAATCTACCACGGCCGATTCACCCTCTTTGAGCCCTATCTCTAACAGTGTTCCTTCATTAAAAGATTCAAACTCCATAGTGGCCTTATCCGTTTCTATTTCCGCAAGAATATCACCTTCTGCCACAGTATCTCCCACATTTTTCAACCAAGAAGCTACTGTTCCTTCCGTCATTGTATCACTTAACCGAGGCATCGTTACGACAATAACTCCTTCTGGGAGCAAGGACGATTCTTTGGGTGTTGAAATTCTATTCGTTTCTTCTGCCGCAGTATCACTCGCTTCACTTTCCGTTTTAGTTCCGTTACTAGCTATTAACCCTGAAATATCTTCTCCTTTTTCTCCAATAATCGCCAGCAAGACATCTACAGGGGCAGTTTGACCCTCTTCTATCCCAATATGTAATAGAGTTCCCTCATGAAATGATTCGAACTCCATAGTAGCTTTATCTGTTTCAATTTCTGCAAGAATATCACCTTCATTAATAGTATCTCCAACTTTTTTGAGCCAGCTCGCAACTGTTCCTTCTTCCATCGTATCGCTCAATCTTGGCATGTTTATTACTTCGGCCATATCAATTATAATTTATGAGGTAAAAATGGATAATTCTCTTGATCGTATACTACATCGTACATCAAACTTTTGTCTGGATATGGTGAATCCTCTGCAAATTTTTCACATTCGAGTACTCGATCTTTAACACTTTTATCGATTGCTTTTATTTCAGCTTCAGTAGCCCAATTATTCTTATATATTTCATTTAGCACATACAAAATCGGATCTTCTTCTTGTTTCTTTGCAACTTCCTCCTTTGTACGATAATGTTGCGCATCACTCATTGAATGCCCTCTATAACGATAGGTTCTAAGTTCGAGAAATGTTGGTCCGTCACCGCGACGTGCGCGCGCGATTGCTTCGTCCATTTCTTTGGCAACGGCTTCAGGTTTCATACCATCTACTGCCTTGCAAGGCATTTCATAACCCAATCCCAGTTTATATATATCCGTATGATTTGCCGATCTTGCAACCGAGGTACCCATTGCATATCCATTATTTTCAACACAAAACACTACTGGAAGCTTCCATAGCATTGCCAAATTAAATGACTCGTGAAGAGAACCTTGACGCGCCGCCCCATCACCAAAAAATGTAAGGGTTACAGCATCGCTCCCTTTATATTTATCTCCAAAGGCTAGACCAGCTCCCAAAGGTATTTGGCCGCCAACTATTCCATGACCACCGTAAAAACGATGTTCTTTAGAAAAAATATGCATTGACCCTCCTAAACCTTGTGAGGTTCCTGTTGCCTTACCGTACAGTTCAGCCATTACACGTCTTGGATCAACTCCCATTCCTATTGGCTGAACGTGATTCCGGTATGCCGTTATCATCTTGTCTTTCGTTAGATCCATAGCATGTAAAGAGCCAGCGAGGACCGCTTCTTGCCCATTATATAAATGCAAAAAACCTCTAACTTTTTGGTTTATGTATACCTGTGCTAGTTTGTCTTCAAATTTGCGCCAAAAGAGCATATTTTCATACCAATCGAGGTATGTCTTTTTCGTTATTTTTTTCACACGTTTAAATTTTTGTAATTCTTTATAAAAATTTAATTAAAACTTGAGAACGATCGTCACCAATTTATCCTCACATCCGTTATTTAAGCAGCACCTTAATTGGCCGTTAAATCATCCTAATGAATGATTCCCGCACCAATTATTTATGTTTTCACTACAAAAACTTATAGTGCCGACAACAAAAATAGCATAATCTAAATGACTACAAACTTGTTAGTCCTAAAAAAACTACGAAATCGTTATAGGTATGTACTATCAAATATAAGAGGTAATAAATCTTTTACAGATAAAGCTTTTATCACTTCACCTGTTTCACCCATAAAGTAAACCGCAATAGGTGACTTCTGATTTACCTCATACTCCGCTAAAGATTGTCGACAAGCTCCACAGGGTGCAACAGGAGTCGTAATTGCCTTCTTCAATGATCGAGCAGTAATTGCAATGGATGTAATAACCACATTGGGATATGTGGCACCCGAATAAAATACGGCTACGCGTTCTGCGCATAAACCTGATGGAAAAGCGGCGTTTTCTTGATTGTTCCCAGTAACAATCTCCCCAGAAGCCAATTCCAGTGCAGCTCCAACCTTAAAATGCGAATAAGGCGCATAAGCATTTTCACGTGCTTCATGCGCCTTATTCATAATTCTTTGAATGTTTTTAGGCAGTTCTGATATTGCATCAAAAACTTCCAAGTGCGATTCAATAGTTATTTTTCTCAATCTACTAGTATTCGTCGTATTCGTCTCCAAATCCAAACGTCAATCCAAAACGAAGACCTCCTTCTAATGGACTTACTACTGTTGAAGTTGAGAACAAATAAGAAACATCAAAATTTATAGTTGTATATTTAAATCCTGCTCCCAAAGAAACAAATCTTCTACCACCAGATTTTTCACCTTCATTAAAATAACCTAGTCTAAACGCGAACGAATCTTGATACCAATATTCAGCACCGATACCATAAACTACCGCCAAATTACCAAAGGATGAGAACATACCACTAAAGAAACTTTGACTATAATAATCATCCGTTCTATCTATAACCAGATCTCCGTTTGAATCCTCTGGTGTTGGTACCAATAATTTATCTACTTCCAAAGTAACACCAACCTTGTTATATTCATCAAGAATAAAATCAAACCCTCCTCCCAAAGAAAGATTAGTTGGGAGACTACTTCCTTCTGGATCTCCATCATCGTAACTGAGTTTGGGTCCAACATTAGAAATATTAAAACCGAGTCTCCAACGCCCGTCAAAATTATCGTATGCTACTTCTTCACTTTGATAATATCCGGCAACATCTACAGCAAAAGAGCTCGCCGCTTTACTACTTTCAATTTGAGTTTGCAGTTTTAAATCAGAACGTATATACCTTGCGGCAACCGCCATTGAAAACCGCTGGCTTAAACGCAGAGAATAAGAGACATCAAAAAGAAACTCATTTGGCTTAACAATTAATGGCACCTGATCTGCGGTTTCTCTTAGTTCAATTTCACCAGCACTGAAATATCGAAAACTTACTGCAACCGCGCTTTGTTCGTTAAGTCGGTTATAATAGGAGACATTTGCAAGAAAAATATCATTTACCAGTTTACTTAAATATGGTGTATAGGTAACCCCAATCCCTTGTTTTTTGAGAGCGAAAGCGTATTTTGCTGGATTCCATTGTTGAGAAAACGCATCTGAAGCTGTGGCAGCTCCCATATCAGCTAGACCAGCTGATCTAGCATCACCTGCTATCAACATAAACGGAACAGCTGTAGTTATGACTCCAGTTTCCTGTCCATAAGACTTAAATATAATTAGAGCTATTAAAGTTAGAACAAAATAATTTTTCATGAGGTTCAAATTTTCGACAAATATAATTTTATTTTTTTTAAAGGATAACGAGTTTCTCAAATTTTTCAACTCGCTTATTGGTTAACGTAGATTTAACAGTAATCTTATAAACATAAACTCCTTTTCCAATTCTGTCGCCAAAATCATCTTTTCCGTCCCAAGTAATATCTCTCGCTAAAAAGCCTTCAGTCATAATAATCTGATTTTTTGTCCAAACAACCTTTCCTGTCACTGTAAAAACTTGTACTTGTACTTCCAAGGGTTCATAGGGTCGATTGTGATTGAACCAAAATTCAGTATAACTTACAAAAGGATTCGGATAATTAAGTACTCTTGTTATTTCTAACGCATCATTTCCAGCGACAATAAATTGAATTTCTTCAGTTGATGAGTTATTATACACGTCCCACGCTTTAAATGTAAGTGTGTGCAAACCATCTTCTAAATCTCTTAATTTATAGTTAAGGGAACCTTGAGAAAAGTCATCTACGTCTGCCTGGTAATATTCGTTAACAACAAAGGGGTTAGACTCGTCACCATCAAGAATAGCTACCATGTCGTGTCCTATACCACTTGCGGTATTCATTCCGTTTGTGTCCTCTAATTTTGCTATCAATATTGGTGAATCATTCGTAATACCACCAGAAGTAAAACTTTCATCGTTCATAAATAATCTAATCAAAGGACCTTGATTGTCGGTTGGGGCATTCTCATTTAAACCTCCGACTTTAATATCCAAACTAACTCCGGTTTGATCCTCTGCTAGATTATTCCTTTGCGCATAAAAGCTAACACGCCCCTGATCAACAGGAATTTGGGTATCTCTTGGCATTACAAAATCGAACTCAAAGGTTCCATTACTAACGGTAGACTTCCCGCTGAACAAAGACTCTCCAAGGGTAAAGAACGTCATTATAAAACCATTAGATGAACCGTCATTGGCCAATGTTTGACGCTGTACATTTTTATCAAAAATTTTAGCTTCAAGCACCCCATTATAATTTGTTATCAAATTGCCCGAACCATCAACCACTTCTCCTCCAATACGAACTTTACTCAATGCTTTAAGCGTATCCGTAGCTTGAGAAATCGGCACTCCATTTAAAGTAGTTAAGCGAATATCTCTTTTTGGAAAAGCCAATCGAAGGGCAGGGTCACCTATATAGAAAACTACTCTTCGCTCATCGCTTCCTATATTGTTTTTAGAAATTCGTAATCCTTCGGCTGGCGGATTAGGTGTTTCAATTCCGAAGCCAAAAAGTTCTTCTGCAAGAGCTTCATTAAAATCTTCTCCCAAGGAAATACTAATGGATCGGGTGGTTGTCACAAGGCAAACTGCCCCACCGTTTCTATTCTGGTAAGTGAGCTCTCCAGCTGTTATTCTTAGAGGATTGTCAAATTTTGTAAACTCACAGGTCACAGTTACAATACAGGGATATCTATTCGTATTTTGAAGGTTATTTGCAATATCTTTTGTATAAATGAATTCTGAAGCTAAACCATCTTCACCTCCATGACCAAAGTAATTCACTATTACAGCCCCCAATTCAATTTGGTCCTTTATAGCTTCATTCACCTTTGGATAACGGTTACCACCTGCAGAAGTTTCTTGTTGAAATGCATCACTATGTATTTTCTTTACATTCACAAAGGGTTTTTCGAAAGAAATCCTATCACCTAGTGCATCAAGTTTTACCTCCAGTGTTTGCTCCCCATTTTTATCCACATCATCCGAAATTAAGAGATAATTGTTACGCCAATTCCCATAAGAGACTTGAGTGGTATAGTTCACTATTTTATCGACCATGGCATTTGCCAGGCCAACTTCATCGGCAACAATTCTTCCAACTGCTATATCGAGTAAATCGGAGTCCAGCATAGTACCTTCATTACTATCCATCATTCCGAAGAAATCGTCAGACATATACGAGAAATGAGTGCTTTCACTATTTAGGGTATGAAAAGTAGGCACGATATTGTTATTGTTGTTCAGCCGATCTTTATAATCGACAGATGTATCTCCAAATAAGCCTAGATATTTTATACGATTAACAGGCGAAGAGGCATTTTCATAAATATAGCGCACAAAATTTCTTATAGCTGATATATCTTGTTTTCCTGAACTAAACTCCTCGTAAATTTTATCTAGAGTTACAACTTTAACATTAAGCCCTGAGTAATTTTTATGATGATTTGCAAGCCTTAGCGCAGGCTGAATTAGGAATGGCGGCGTTATTATTAGGTAGTCAATATCCTTGAAATTTCCAGACTCGTCGTTAAAAATACTGCCTTTAAGATTTTGATTATTCACTCTTGATCTCGAAATCTCTGTGGGTTCGAAATAATCATTTGGATTAACTGCTACATATTTACGAACTTCCCCAAGGGTTGCATTAAAGCTGAATGACTCGGCCCCGGTCTCATTCTGTTTTGCCGAAATAAATTCGGTGTTGGTAACATCCCAAACTTGAGAGAATTGAGAAGCATTACTAATCTGATAAGTTCCAACTCCAGCTAAAGCCGAAGCCTTGTTATACTTAAACATCAACTGACCATCAACACCGCGAAGTTCCCGTAATGCATCTATACTTATATAATCCAAATAACCAACGCTCGATGGATTGCCCCTATTATTATAAGCAAGATCTACGGTAATATTTCCGTTACTGCTCGAAGCAGGTATATCAACTTCTCTAGCTGCGGAACTTAAAACGCGTTGCCCGGAAAGGGCGAAAAAATTTAAAGGGTCTAAACTTGTACCGTTAACTGACAATGCCATGGAGGTACCACTTTCGGAAGAAGCTGCACACTTTATGACCACCTTCATCGGATCACTATTTGAAACTAAATTAGGGAAATCAAATTCATAAGACTGTTCACTTTCAATATCGAATCTATTACCATACCATCTTCTTCCTACCAAGCCAGGACTAAAATCATCTACTTCATGAAATTTATAATCGTTAAATTGATTAATCGTAGTTGAAGGAGCAGTTGTAGGCTCTATCATGGCCTGAACCCTTAATCCGGGCCCGCCTTCCGCAGTCACATAATAGAATGCTTCATCACTATATGGATTAAGGTTGGTGTCATTATCACCAATCTCATCCAGGCCCGCCACTCCACTGGCATAAAAAAGAATCCCATCACCAGCATTAAAAACCCCGTCTTCTTCGCCAATCACCTGAATGGTATTTTGTGGTAAGTCAAATTGGATATTTAAACTATTATTAAAAGGTAAAGGTTTTCCTCCATGTCCGTATATTTTTAGACTTCGGGGGTCAATATTATCTGTATTCATCCCAAGATCATTTAAAAACCTTTGATCCAATCGATAAATTCCAGTTTTATCAATTCGGAATTTAAACCAATCCCCAGTAGCCAAAACAGAATTTGTAATTTGGATCCGTGAGTTTGTATTCCTATTTAATTCTTTCTTATAGTTTACTGTAAACGAAAGTATCTTTTTTGGAATACCATTGGCAATAACAACTGGGGAAGTAGAAATTCGAGTATAGATTAAGTCACGTGCTCTTGAACTTTTTATTGAAAACTTAGGTTCAATGGATATTAAACCTCTGTCAATTTTAGCTAGATCTTCGCTTGAAAGCAATCCGTATTTAATATTAGTAATGCTTAGTGAGGTGGCATCTGCAAAGCCAGTATCTTTCCATTGTCCGATAAAACTCAATCGATCTTTATCATATCTAAGACTTTGTGAAATATTTTCTTTGCTTCTTAATGCCGTTCCAGATTTGTTGTTTTCAATATTTATGTTTTTATATGCATTTGTCCTCCAGTCAATTGACACATTTTTTACTTGAGCATTCCCCAAGAAAACGCACAAAATAAGACTAAAAAAGAGTATTGTTTTTTTCATCAGTATCAATAACGCTTCAAATATACGCTTAGTATTATTCCACTTTCAAAGTTTATTTTAATTTTATCACTAAATAATAATTTTTAAAGTAATACGTTTGCATTCTGATTAGTGGGCATTAATCCCCGAACCTGACAGATTATTAATATTAAAATATTCTTGCAATTTTAGCGTTAATTACTATATTGCGAACCCAAATTGTTCATAATTGAAACTATGAAATTAAATAAAAGCCTATTATTACAGCTCTGCCTAGTGGTAACTGTATCTTCGTTGTTTGTTAGTTGTAACAAATCAAGAGACTACAAGAGCAGCTCCAGAGCTACCGGATGGAATATGAATGCCAAAGAAGGTGGTTTTCAGTATAGTCCACAAGCAAAAGAACAAGAAACTGGTCCTGGATTAGTTTTTATCGAAGGAGGAACATTTACTATGGGTCGAGTTCAAGATGACCCCATGCACGATTGGAACAACAGTCCGAATCAGCAGCACGTGCAGTCATTTTATATGGATGAAACCGAAGTAACTAATTTAATGTATCTGGAATACTTAGATTGGTTAAAAAGTGTTTTTCCACCCTCAGAAAAAAATTACCGCAAAATTTATGAAGGCGCTCTTCTTGACACTTTAGTTTGGAGAAATAGACTGGGTTACACTGAAGTAATGACTAATAATTATTTAAGACATCCGGCGTATGCTGACTATCCTGTAGTTGGCGTTAGTTGGATTCAGGCCGTTGAATTTAGCAACTGGAGAACGGATCGTGTTAATGAATTGGTATTAGAAACGGAAGGAATTACTACAAGGGGTGCTCGTTACGACGCAAAAAGCGGATCAACATTTAGTACAAAAACATATTTAAAAGCTCCTACCCTTACCTACGGTGGAAACGATTCCATCACAAGAGGAGGAAAACGATCTCAAGGAATTGCTAAAAGGAGTAAAGACAGTACAAATTTATATATTCAGAGAAAGGACGGATTGCTAGTGCCTGCTTACCGATTGCCTACTGAAGCGGAATGGGAATATGCAGCACTGGGCTTGATTGGTCTTCGTAATTATAATGTTTATCGAGGACGAAAAAAGTATCCTTGGGATGGACAATATACACGTTCTGGTCAAAGAAGAAGCCGAGGCGACCAATTAGCTAATTTCAAGCAAGGAGATGGTGATTATGGGGGTATTGCTGGATGGAGTGATGATGGCGCCGATATTACTGCCGAAGTAGGATCTTATGAACCCAACGATTACGGATTATATGATATGGCTGGAAATGTTGCCGAATGGGTAGCTGATGTGTATCGTCCAATTGTTGATGACGAATTCAATGATTTCAACTATTACCGAGGAAACGTTTATACCAAAAATTATATAGATGAGGATGGTAAAGTTAAAATCGTTACAGCAGATTCTATCGTCTTTGATACGCTTAGTAATGGAGATATTATTGCCAGAAACTTACCTGGTGAAATTTTACAGGTGCCAATAGATGATAATGAGACTTATTTGAGAACCAACTTCTCTGAGAGTGATAATCGAGATTACAGGGATGGTGATAAAAGCTCAACTCGTTATTATCAATCTTTTGGTGATGAAGAAGAAGAAGAAGAAGAAGACGAGTCAAAGAGAATGTATAACTCACCAACGCATAGAGTGACTGCCGACAGTACTGGCCAAATGAATCGCCAATTTGATAAATCGGAAAATAGAACAACTCTTATAAACAATGAAGTTCGTGTTTATAAAGGTGGTTCTTGGAGAGATCGTGAATATTGGTTAGACCCTGCTCAAAGACGCTATTTCCCTGAAGATATGGCAACAGATTACATCGGGTTTAGATGTGCTATGTCTCGTGTTGGATCAAAATCAAAAAAAGGAAAACGTCCAAGAAATTAGATTAAACTGATGAATCATTATAATTTAACCCTTCTTGGCATTTCGCTAAGAAGGGTTTTTTAGTATTTTTATTTAAATGAAAATTGAAACGCTTCATAATTATTTCTTAGAAAGTACAGGTGTTTGCACAGACACTAGGAGAATCGTAGAAGGGTGCCTTTTCTTTGCCCTGAAAGGTGATAATTTCAATGGAAATAAGTTTACTCAAGAAGCACTTGACAAAGGTGCAAGATTCGTTATCATTGACGAAATTGGCTATCATAAGAATACTGGAGAAACTATTCTATCTTCAGATAGCTTGAAAATGCTACAAAAGCTGGCAACCTATCATAGATTATTTTTAAAACTGCCTATAATAGCATTAACTGGAAGCAATGGTAAGACTACAACCAAAGAACTGATTAACGCTGTGCTGAAACAAAAATTCAAAACGGTAGCTACCCAAGGAAATCTAAATAATCATATTGGCGTTCCACTTACCCTTCTCTCCATGACAAGAGATACGGAAATGGGTATTGTTGAAATGGGAGCAAATAATCCCAATGAAATAGATCAGTTGAGCGGGTTTGTTCTGCCCGATTTTGGATATATCACTAACTTTGGTAAAGCTCATTTAGAAGGCTTCGGAAATATAAATGGTGTAATAAAGGCTAAAACCGAGCTTTACAGACATCTAAAGAAACGTGATAAATTAGTATTTGTAAATGCAAATGATCCATTACAAATAAAACATTCAAAAGAACTCAATAGAATTAGCTTTGGAGATATAGACCAAGACAAATATATCCAACTTCTTAAATCAACAAATAAACTTAAAGTTAAATTCAAAAATACCAGTATCCAAAGTAATTTAATTGGAAATTACAATTTTAGCAATATAGCCGCAGCCATAGCTATTGGTGATTACTTTGGCATTTCTATTAAAAATATTAAGAGCGCAATAGAAACTTATATACCCGAAAACAACCGATCACAACTGCTTGAAATAGGTACTAATAAAATTATCTTAGATGCTTATAATGCCAATCCAACCAGTATGCTTGCAGCACTGGAAAATTTTAAACAGGCAAAGGGAGAGAACAAAATTTTATTTCTCGGTGATATGTTTGAATTAGGATCTGAAGCAGTAAACGAGCATCAATATATTGCATCATATATAGAAGAGAACAAAATTGGACTCACCTATTTAATTGGGGAAAATTTCTACAAAATTAAGTCTAATTCGACTCATATTCATAAGTTTCAATCTTTTGAAGAACTAAAAGATCAAATTAAAGAAAATCCACTAGTAAATAGTCTTATCCTGATAAAAGCCTCTCGTGGAATGGCTTTAGAAAGAATCTTGGACTTCTTGATTTAATAGTTCAAATTCCATATCGTCCAAGAAGGTCTGTTGATTCGTTGATGCGTGTAATCGAAGTATTAAATTAAACGGTTAAACAAATAACGAGTTTCAAAATATAACAAATACACAGTTTAGCGAATACATAGTTAAACGAATTTCAAGATTACACAAAATTTCCAGTAATATTCTTAAATAGCGATTCGGGCTTTAGCTAGAATCATGAGTTCACTTCTTTAGCCAATGGCCTCCTCGCTAAGCCTTGCTCTGGATCCTAATTGGCACCACAGGCATTGCGGACCCATTTGGGTGAAGTAATCTTATTCATCATTCCATAAACAGTATTAATGGAATGATGATTTGTTCTCTATTCATAAGATTCTGAACCCGAGTTAGGGATGCCTGTGATCTTAAGGCTTGCTGGTTTCAATAGCTACTTAATGACTAACCCCCTCTTTCTTCAAAAATGCTGAAGCAAACGTCAAAAAGAAAATCTTTACATCGAACAAAAAACTCTTCTTTTCCAAATATTCTTTTTCTAATGCCACTTTTGCTTCAATAGAAATTTCATCACGACCATTAATTTGTGCCCATCCCGTCAACCCTGGCATTAGATGAGCCACACCAGCATCGACTCTTAACTGCATTAAATCATCTTGGTTATACAAAGCAGGTCTTGGTCCTACAAACACCATTTCTCCTTTGAGAATGTTGAGCAAATTTGGAACTTCATCTAAACTTAATTTGCGGAGAATTTTCCCAACTTTCAAAACATATTTCTCTGGGTTTTCGAGTAAATGTGTGGCTACATTGGGGGTGTTCTTTTTCATCGTTCTAAATTTATACAATTCAAAAAACGAATAATCTTTCCCTACTCTTTTCTGAGTAAAAAAGACAGGAAAACCATCATCTATTAAAATAAGCAAACTCACTATTAAAAACACCGGGCTTAAGCCTATTAACATCAATAAGGCGAGTAATCTATCTAGCATGCTGTTATGATTTAAATGATTCCAAGGTTTTATATAAGCCCTCCTTGGCAGACATCGGTAAATTAGAAATCTCTAATGCTTTCTTTATTTTAGCATTGGAAACTTTGTAATTTTCAGTCAGTTTATGAATTTTTTCTGAATTGATAGGAATCGGAATAACATCTCCTAGTTTGCCACATAAAGCAATCAATCCTTTAGGAACATTTAGTATTCTTAACCGACTACCTATTGCCTCTCCCATAGCCTTATATACCTCCTTAGTAGAAATAAATTCATCATCACTAACATTAAAAATACCCGAAGTGGGTCTTTTCACTACCAATTCCTTAATAACAAATAATAAATTATCTATGCTTAAAAAGGAACGCTCATTATGAAATGAACCAAAAGGATACGGAACACCTTTATTTGCCATAGCAAACAACAAATTAAGATTCCCCTTATTTCCCGGACCATGAATCATACACGGACGAAGTATAAATACACTTTTGTCTTTTGGAATCTTTTGTGCTAGAATATACTGCTCTGCCGCTAATTTTGATTTTCCATAAGCAGTTATTGCATTGGGAATTTCATCTTCTGTTAAAATCCCCTCAACAGTATCTGCAACTGCTTTTACAGAACTGATATAAATAAAAACTTCGCAAGTACTTTCTAAAAATTGATTGAATAATTTTTTGGTTAATTCAGTATTCACTTCAAAATAAGCAGCATCCTCAGCAGTATTTTTTACATCATGTGCCTTACCTGCTAAGTGCAGCATTGCAAAGCTCTTGTTCCAGTTTTCTATATTTAAAGACTCATAGGATAATTCATCCTCAACCGTTGGTTTTCTAGTGATTCCAATAATTTGAAATCCTTCTTCTTGTAAATAGGGTTTTAAGTTGCCACCTACAAAGCCTGTGCTTCCCGTTATTAGTATGTTTTGTTGTTTGCTCATTAAAACAATTCAATCTTATTCTCTATTTGTAACTTAACGTGATCTTCGTGCGCGTAGGGATCTCATAATATGATTAGCCCGTCATTATAAATGTAACGGAGCAATCTGGCTATCACTTCCGCAATAAACCAACAATCTTCCAAAAACCTCTCAATCTAACTTTTAAAGGTGAATAATCAATGTCATTTCTGCTCAATGCTTTCCCTATTTCTTTTGATATTAGTTTATAACTACCCATACCAGAAGAACTCAAACCACCTGTTAGCATTGCTGTTGTTGTAATACCTGAATACCTCCAAGAAATATTATTTTTTAGAAAAAACCGTGCAATTAATTCATAATCCGCCCCAATTGTAAAATCTAAGTGATATAATCCAAACTTTTCAAATAACTCCCTTTTAAAAAATATGGCTGGATGTGGTGGCATAAAGCCAATTTTCAATTTTTTAGGTTTCCAGTTTGTTGCGTTATATTTTCTAACAATCTTGCCATTCTCATTATGCTGAATGATGTTCCCTATAGATGCATCAATAGCATTATTTTTATGGAAATCCACTAACTCTTCTAAAACCGAATTATTATAAAATGTATCGTCTGAATTCAAAATACCAACTAGATCTCCTGTCGCCAGCTGAATGCCTTTATTCATCGCATCATATAATCCCTTATCTGGTTCTGAAACCCATTTGGTAATTAGGGCTTCATTTTTTTTTATAATTGGAACCGTTTCATCTTTTGAACTCCCGTCGACTACAATGTATTCTATGTTTTTATATGTTTGTAATGCTAAAGATTGAAATGTTTTGTGTATTGTCGCAGCACTATTGTAACAGACGGTTATTATAGATATTTTCATGATAGGTTTTCAAATTTCTCCTCCTCCATTAACATTTTTAATTGTTCAACGGAATCTGAGGTTAACTCTTTTGAGAATAATTCCGCAACTTCTGATATCCTAAAAAACTCTATGGGTAAATTCCACCATTTAGACTTTTCGATTATTTCTATTGAATTTTCACTAAATCTAGTTTTAATAAATTTTGCGGGAACTCCCCCAACGATAGTAAATGGTTTCACATCTTTTGTAACTATACTATTTGCTCCTATTATTGCACCATTTCCAATTTTAACACCATCTAAGACTGTAACATTAGTTCCAATCCAAACATCATTTCCTATAACGACTTTTTCATTTTCAGAGAATTTCGAAATTTTTGTTAACACATGCATTAACGGATTTTTTGGAGAATAAAATATTGGGCTAGTAGATATAAAATTGACAGGGTGTTTACCCAAACCGATTTTAACACCGCTCGCAATCGAACAAAAATTTCCAATTTCACAATTGTTAATTGTACAACTATAACTTATATACGAATAATTGCCGATGACTGCATTTGTAATTCTACTAAATGCATATATTTTCGAGCTTTTAGATATTTTACTATTCCTTTTAAAAAATAAAAACTTAAACGGTTTCATATAATTGAATCTTTTTTGAACATAAGGGTTATGAAAATAATGACTTTCTAATAGTAATACTTCATTTTATCCATAAAAAAGCTTTTAGAAAAAAATTTTCTAGGTTTTCGTTGAAATTTTCATAGTAAAACAGTGTATCTCCTATTAAAAGATTTTCGATTCCATTTTTAAGATACAACCTACTTATCATCACGCTTAAAAGCATCAATCCATGTCTTACTACTTAAATTTATAATTTCACTATTTATATATTTTGAAAATGATTCAAGTGAGTGATAAATTTTAAAGACTCTTGATAATCTTAGAAATTCTTCATGTACTCTATTTGGAACACCATCAGCATTACAATTTAAGAATGCAGTATTATTCTGATCTGAATAAAAATGCTCATCAAGAATATAAATATTATTATCCTTTCTTAATTCGAAACCTTCATGCCATGAATGATCAGCGCCCCATATACGAATCTTTGAAAAGCCAATCTTGAGACTTAAGAAAATTCCTGCCATTAGAACATTCTGATATAAAGGGTTTGCCAAGTTATTTTTAAATAAAAAATTATTAATTCTCTGACTCCCTCCTATAACCGGGGAGTTTTTAAAATAAAACACTTTTATATTTTTATTTTTACTCAAATCTTGGACAAATTCAGATTTGTTTGCCGAAACTGGAACAAATAAATTCAATGGCCAACTTGTTTTTTTTAAGAGAGAATTTGATAATTTAACCTTTAAAAGTTTAATTCTATCCAATTGAGAATCCTCAAAATAAACAGGGTCAACCAATATATAATACGACGGTTGTAATAATTCAAATAAAGGATCTGAAGCAAATGAGTTAACGGCCATAACTTGGTCCTCTTTCGACTCTTTTAACCTTGAAATAATTTTATCAATATCTATCTTTAAAGAGGGGCCATTCCCGAAAATGTGGACAACACCAGCATCTTTCTTATTTACAATTTTTGTAAATATGTTTCGTGGAAGAAGAAGAACTACCATTAAAATATTGAAAATAGTCTCAACAAGTTTAATAGCAAAAAAATAATATTGCAACATATAAAGATTTCAATTAATTTTTTAAATATATAATATTCTCAATCAAAGGTTAATAAAATTCAAATTATAATTAATCAGCTTAACTTGTTCTTCCTAACTTAAAGTTTGAAAACAAAATCACATAAAAAACTAAATCTTGAAAAGAAGTACCCCAAAAAATTGAATATTGCAAAAGGCCACTGATAAGAATTGGTAAAACAAAAATATAATTATCCTTATTTATGTGTTTAATTATAAAAAACATAAATAACGAACCAATCAATATTCCATTAGTAGCAAAAAGCTGCAAATAAGAATTGTGAGCGTGAAGAATACGTCCATCAAAAGTCGTAAAGAGTAACTTAAAAGAATTATTACCCAGCCATGGGTTTTCTAAAATAAAATCCCAAAAATACTTATATATTAAATCTCTTTCCGATAGTGCACTCATTGATTCAGACAAATCTGTCCGTCCCCTAAATAATTGTTCAAGAATTATCTCCCTAAAACTAATAATTAAAACTACAAAAAATAAAGAAACACCCAAATAAATAAACCAACGCTTCATTTTAGAACTTTCCTTCTTACTAATTATATTATAATAGTAAAGAAGGCCAAATAAAACTGAACCAAAAATATAAGTACGATTGAATGTTATTATTAAACCAATAATTATTAAAGAAATATAAATATATTTATTAATCGATAATTTTTTTCGAAAACCAACAAATAATAATAACCCAAGAAATATTTTCAAAGAAAATCCACTTGAATTACTAGATAAACCATATACCTTTTGGTTATATAACAAACCATCATTCATTAATGAAACCGAATTATTAAATGATTGAACACCCAACAGAGATTGAATTATTCCAATTATTATTTCAAAACCTATAAATAATAATATCCATTTTATTATTGAAATATTAATATTATCAGAAAGGAAAATTGTGAAGATTATTAAAATAAAATATGGAAAAATCGAAAAAATATTAGTCACAATTATGGAACCAAAAGAAATACCAATGGTTTCATTAACTACACAAAGTGCCACCATCAATGTGAGTAGCTTATACTTATCAACTAATTTAAAATTATCTCTCTCAATAAAAAAAATTAAAGGGAGAGCGAACAGTTGAAAATAGTGTGGCGCAAATTCTGTAGTACCTAGATAAATAAAAAGTGCAATAAGAATTGAGCTTTTTTTACCCATATATTTCTTTTTAAGCCTGTAATATTTTTAACTTTAAATAAAAATATGTGCCAATGGACACACTTAATTTAAGAATAAGAAAATATAAAATATAATTTTCAAACCCTAAGTTATATAATAAAATAATCAACAACCAAGCTATTATATTTAACGAAACATTTAAATTGAAAAATGTCTTAAATAAATCTAGAATCATAAAAAATGGCGATGATACCCACCAAAAAGACGAAATCAAAAATAGCATAACAACAACATATAAGTTGCCATTATCAAATATCACTTCAATATTCTTAAAATAAAAGATTAATAAATCTTTCCAGATCAAAGTAATTGAAACCAATACAACTAAAGAAACAGAAAGAAAGAAATAAACTAAATGAGTCTTTTTTAAATATGAAATTCCTTTTTGCTTCGACTCCAAATAAATTACTTTTAATTTTGGAGCGTAAACTTGGTTTATTCCATTTGCTACCATTTGTAAAATAACGAATAAATTTAATATTAGTCCTAGAACTAAAAGATCTCTTTCATTTTTTGAATAAAATTTCACAAAATTTAAAAACCCAAGTCCTGAAGCCCATCCTAAAACAGCAACCAAGCTAGAATATTTGACACGGTTAAAGAAGAAATTAAACGTTGTCCAGGAAAATTCAAATTTATTTCGAAATCCTTTTTCGTTATACAATATATAGAGGAAAAAGAGTAAGAGACCTACAAATTTACCAAGGAAAAAGGCCATAATTTTATCATCTAACAGAAAGAAAAGTATCAAAGTAAAAACAAAACTAACAAAGAACGGAATCGACTTGTAAAATATTGCCTTAGAGTGCTTTAGCTCCAGTTGAAATAAAACCGAATACTGCCTTATTATATTAGCCAAAAATCCATTCCCCAATAAAACAATTACTAAAATTGAAAGATTGTATTCAAAATATGAATCTATAAAGTCTTTGAAAATGAGATATAAAATATAAAATATAATAATTTGAGTGATTGAACTTTTCAAACTATAATTAAAATATAATTCAATCTTATTATTTTTCAATGCATACAATACACTAGAATTGTAGGAAAAATATAACATTGTAATTATTGCCTCGAATGACATTAAGATTAAAATCTTAATGTACAAATTGTCACTTATTGCAGATGCTATGATTAATAATAATATATAACTCCCACCTTTTGATAAACCTTCAAAAATTGTATAATAAATACTCGATAAAGATTTTAATTTTATCTTTTCTAAATAAGGTGAAAATATATTAGGCATTTTTGAGAGACATTCTTGTCATTAAAAAATCAGATTTTCCATCAATATCTATTGATGAAATTAACATAAAGAATAGAAAAGCAAGAATATCATTCTTCCCTTTCAATAAATATAAATACACTGAGTCTAAATAAGTCATTTATCTTATTCTTTTATGCACTTAAACTATTGTCCAGCCACCATCTACAATTAAATTATGGCCCGTGATGTATTTGGCTTCATCTGACAATAAAAATGTTACCGATGGTGCAATATCATCAGGCGTTCCTAATCTTTTCAAAGGAACTTTCTTTTCATAATTCTTAACAAAATTAATTGGCTGATTGTCAAATATACCCCCAGGAGAGACACAGTTTACCTGGAAGCCCTGTCTTCCATAATAAGAAGCCAAGTAACGTGAAAATCAATTGCCAACTTACTTTTAGGGAAATACCCTAAAGCTAAAATTGTTTTAGTCATTCTTTTACATTAATTAGTGATTCCGCCATTTTCCAATCTAACATCGTATCTATATCATGAGACGCAACCTCATTCATTTCATATTTTTTCACTTTAGTAAATGCACTAATTTGTTTGGACTTTAATGATTTGACATTTATAATATAAATCGCGCCATTTAACTCCCAAACTTTAGGACAGTCTTGTCTTCTTGTAAAATTCCCATTTTTAGAATCTTCCAAAAACCCTTCACTATTTTCTTCCTTCAATACGTAATATGGATTTGATTTAGTTTCCTTAACAGAAACAACCATATCAATTTTATTGTTATAAAGCTTAAGGGCCTCTTTAATATGTGTTGCATTTCTGAAAGGTGAAGTTGGTTGAAGTAATATTAGTATTTCCGGATATATTCCTTTACTCTCTACAAAATTCAAAGCATGTAATAAAACTTCCTGTGAACCAGATGTATCTGTAGCAAGTTCTGTTGGCCTTAGAAACGGCACCTTCAACCCTAAACTTTCAACAGAAGTTTTAATTTTTTCACTGTCAGTACTTACAATTATATCCTTTTTTTCAAAAATCTCTCTTGCCGCATCAATCGTATATTGAATTAATGGTTTTCCTTCTAATTTTTTTATATTCTTTCCAGGCACTCCTTTGGATCCACCTCTGGCCGGTATAATAACTAACATTAATTTAAATGTTTTACAAATTCCTGAGCGTTTTTATAATCGATAGGTTTTCCAATATCAATCCAATAGCCCCTAATAATATCGTGCACTAATTTGCCTCCATCTGCAATCAAATTGTCCATTAAATCTGTAATATCATAGTATTTATTTTTTGGAATTCTTGAAACCAATTCCTTTTTAAAAATATAAACACCTGCATTCGAATGATATATATAAGTTGGCTTTTCCTTAAACGCTGTAACTTCTTTATCATCACTTTCAAAAACGGCAAATGGGATATCTACTTTATACTCTGTTGAAGCAACAACCATATCGGCTTTTTCATTGATTAATTTTAAATACATCTCTTCAAAATCCACATTGGTAAATAAATCACTATTCATCAACAAAATATGATTGTAATTAAACTTATCAACAAGGGATAAAGCTCCCGCAGTTCCAAGAGGTTTGTCTTCCCAAATGTATTCAATTTCAATTCCTTTATAACTCCCATCCCCAAAATAGGATTCAATTTGCTCTCCTAAATATTTAACTGAAATATATATTTTCTTTATCCCAAAAGAAATTAAACGATCAATATTATATTCAATTATTGGTTTATTATTTAAAGGAAGCATAGGTTTAGGAATAGTATCTGTCAAAGGACTCAAACGCTTTCCTCTTCCGCCTGCCATAATTACACATTCCATAGGCAGTAATGATTTAGTTTTTTCTAAATCTATTACCCTATTTAAAGTTTTATCTTTATTCAAAAGAGGTAGAATGTTAATATTCTTTTTTCTAATTGAATTCAATTCTATAAAACCTTCTCCATCATTTTTATAATGAAAGTCTCGAAAGCAAATTTCACCAACTTTTTTAGATAAATCTTTATCTTTTGCTAAAGACCTCCTAATATCTCCATCAGTAAGAGACCCTATTATAGTGTCATTTTTTGAAGAAACAAATAGAATTAAACGACTTACGTCCCTAATAAGGTTCAATCTATTTAAAGCATCTAAAATAGTTCTATTTTCGTTTATAATTAAATTTTTATATTCCATAGTGTTTCTATAAATCCTAAAATTTCTTTAAAATTAAACTATCCGTTTTTCTATCTTTCAATATAGATTTAACATCTATTAAAGACCTCCTCAGTTTTCTTATTTACGTCAATACATTTAACCCAAAAAATGCACATAACTATCAGTAAAGGACTCAATTGATATGGTATATTTACCCCATTTCATAAAGTTCTTTTATTTTTTTAATGATTAATTGGGAGGTATTACCACTTCCATATATGTTGCAATGAGTATTAATGGTGTTTTTAGTAATATTATTAACTGCGTTCATTATTATCTTTTTCTGAATTTCACAATTGATGATATTATCAGTAATGATTCGTCCTTTTTGTCTATCACCTAAATTAATAACCACTTTTGGGAAAAATGCTGCCTCTACAAATCCACTCGAGGTATTCCCTAATAAAAATGAACAATGTTTCATGCAAGATAAATATCCTTTCATCCCAAATGATTCAACTAATTTGACTCTTTTACTATTTCTGAATGTATTTTTCAATTTAACTCTTATCATGTCTCCCATGGTATCAGAATTGGGCATGGTAATAATAATTTGGTATTTGTCCTCTAATTCTTGGAAACTCTTTATCAATTCATCTATATAATTTTCATTTTTCTCAAAAGAAACCGTTTCTGGATGAAAAGTAGAAAGGATTGTTGGAATTGATAAATCAATTTTAAATCTATTTTTGAACTCAATTAATGAATAGAATTTTTGAACAGTTAAATTATCAATGCTTAAAGCACCAACCATAAAAACATCATTTTCTCTTTGAATAATATCTATGGCTCTTTTTTTATATTCTTCTGTTGAAACAAAAAGATATTTTGACATTAATGAAATGCTGTGTCTGTATGAATTATCAATTGCACCAAGTGTTGTTTCTCCAGCGTGTATATGGGCAATTTTTATATTGAATGTACTTGCTGCAGTAACTGCGGCAAACATTTCATAACGATCGCCAAGGGCAAAAACTAAATCATAATCATTTTTTGACCAAAAATCTGCAAACAATTGAATACTCATTCCAATATTAGTAGCAATATCTTTGGGGGAATTATTATTTATAGGGGTTTTAATTTTATGAAGTACTTCAAAACCTAATTTTTCAATTTCATCCAAGGTGTACCCGTATTCAGTTTGTAAATGGGTTCCAAAAGCAATAATTTCAACTCCATAGATGTCATCTTCCTTTAGTTGTTTAATTAAAGGGTAATAGATTCCAAAATCAGCTCGGCTGCTTGTTAATATGCCTATTTTCATGATAAATCGGTCCAATTTAACTTTTCAAATTTCTTTAAATCTCTTATGACAGTTTTGCCAATAATTGTATTCCATTCCATAGGTGAAATTCCATCACCTGGACGAAGTGGAATTATATCAGATTCTGAAATCACAGTACCAGCAGACAAATCTTTCAACAGATGAATACTCTTTCGAGCTATCTTAATATTTTTTTGTTCGCTTGCTGAAGGTTGTTTCACACCATCTCCTAAAAGCGCATTCTCAATATTTCTAATTGCCAATACCATTTCTTTTAAAGCTTCAGGCTCTAAAGATGCCTTATGGTCTGGGCCTGGCAATGTATTATCTAGCGTGAAATGTTTTTCTATAACTTTAGCGCCTAAAGCTACAGCTGCTATAGGCACTTCAATACCCAAGGTGTGATCAGAGTATCCAACTTGAACACCGAATTGATCCTTAATGCTATTCATCGCATGAAGATTCACATCTTGCATTGGTGTTGGATATTCAGTATTACAATGTAAAATAGTGAGTTGTTCTTTTTTTACTCCGAAGTTTGAAAGCACTTCGATAGAAGACTGAATATCGCCCATACTAGCCATTCCAGTAGATAATATAATAGGCTTTTTTGTTTTGGCTATGGCGCGTAAATAAGGAAAATTGGTAATCTCTCCACTAGGCACTTTAAAAAGATTTAGGCCTAAATTATTCAAATAACTAACACCTTCCACATCAAACGCACTAGATAAAAATTGCACATCTTTTAATTCACAATAAGCCATCAGTTCATCATGATCGCTTTCACTTAATTCTAATTTCTTAAGCATTTCATATTGCGACTGCGAGCTATCTCCCGTGTTTTTGGATTGGTATTCGGCTTTTTTAGCTGAAGGGCTAACAATAGTATCTGCTTTAAAGGTCTGAAATTTTACATAATCAACCTTAGCATAAGCCGCAGCATCAATCAATAGTTTTGCTGTGTTTATATCACCATTGTGATTAACTCCCGCTTCTGCAATAATAATAACTCTATCCATATTATATAGCTCGACCTGGATTTCCCACAATTTTTGAATGATCTGGAACATCCTTAAGAACGACTGCTCCAGCACCAATAATGACATTGTGTCCTATGGTTATATTTTCTTTGATTACAGCATTTGCACCAACAAATGATTGTTCGCCCACAGTCACATTACCCAGTAGAACAGCTCCTGGAGCAATATGTACACCATCTTTTATTCTACATTCATGTTCAACAATACAACCTGTATTTAAAATACAATAATTACCTATTTCTGATAAGACATTAACAACAACATTTTTGCCAATAAAAACCCCTTGACCTAATATTATATATTCTGAAATATGAGAAGACGTATCGATGGCATTCAAAAGTTTTTTATTCTTGCTAAGTACTAGTTCTGCTACTTTTTTCCGAATGGTGTTATCTCCAATACCCAAAATAAAATCATAAGGCTTGTCCCAATCGGAAAACGTATTATCGCCTTCAAATCCGAGGCAACTTAAATCGAAAGGATTGACGTTCATTTCTTCCTTTTCAGTATAAAACTGCAAGTTCATATGACTTGTCTTAGCTGTTTCTGCAACAACTAAACCATGACCCGAATATCCTACTAAAACAATTTTATTATCTGACACTACTTGGAATATTTACAATTCGTTCTTCTAGAAACATTGCATTTTTTTGGTGATCTTTCTGAAAATTCTCATACATTGGTAGCCTAAACATCAACTGCCAAATAGGCCTTGTCATTACACTTTGACTATTGGTGTACTCTAAAAAAGCATCTCGTTCTTTCTTATTTTCCAGTTCAACACACATGAGCCAATAGTTGGCTTTAGTGTTTGGTAATTCAGTTCTAAAGTTAATGCCTTTAGTTTTGAAAAAATCATTATAGCCATTAGCGATAGTTCTTTTTTCAGCTAAAAACGTGTCCAACTGTTCTAATTGCGCACAGGCTAAAGCTGCATTTAGATTGGGCATTCTAAAGTTGTAACCCAGTTCATCATGAAAATACTCATAAGGATGTGGTTGTTTAGCTGTTGTGGTTAAATACTTTCCTTTTTCGGCTAGACGAATTGATTTACTAACAATAGCACCTCCACCTCCTGAGGTTACAATTTTATTTCCGTTAAATGAAAACACACCTAATTCCCCGAAGCTTCCCGTAGGATTTCCTTTGTATTCACTTCCTAGAGACTCTGCAGCATCTTCTACAATAGGTATTTGCCATCTATTACAAACCGAGATAAGTTCATCTAAATGCACAGGAAAACCAAAGGTATGCATAGGCATACATGCACTTATCTTTCTTCCTGACTTTTTATTGTAACAGCCATCATCTCTCAATTCTCCATAGGCCTCCAAAAATGTCGAAACCGCATTAGGAGATAATCCCATAGTATCCAAATCAACATCCAAAAATACGGGGTGGGCACTATTATAAATGATTGCATTTGCTGTCGCGACGAATGTAAGCGCTTGCGTTAAAACCTCATCGCCAGCCTTTACGCCTACCAAACGTAAGGCGACTTGTATTCCAGCGGTTCCATTTACAACTGCTACTCCCTTTTTGGTTTTGGTAATCTGCGTCATTTGTTCTTCAAAACGATCAACAAATTCCCCAACACTTGACACAAATGTTGTATCGATACATTGCGCTAAATAGTCTTTTTCTTTTCCACTGAATTTAGGTACATGAAGTGGTATAAAATCACGTGTACCATACAAATCTTTAATGTACTCCGTTACGAGGTTAAAATTCTCCATTACATTTTAGAGTCTAAATATTTACCTGTTTCCTTATGTCCAAAATTAGGTATCATATAATTAAAAAGTTCTTTTATTTTTTCCTTATCCCAAACTTTATCCACTTTAAAACTAGCGATTTTTTTTTCAAAATAAATAAGCTTTTCCTCCTGATAACTTAATTCATTCTTTATGACCCCTAATTTATCAAACTTATCCATATCTAGTTTTTCATTGTCAGTAAAAAACTCTTCAAAATCCTTTTCTCCAGATGTATCCGATTTTGTAAAAAGACATGGCCAGCTATAATCTGTTTTATTTTCTTTAAAATACCCTCTAGCTTGCTCCTCAGTTTCGCAAATAAAGGGCTTTAATCCTTTCTCTTTGAGGTAAAGTACGGCAATATCTGAAAACTTAATTAAATTAAGATTTTCATTTAATTTTGGAAAAAAAACATCTCTATTCTCGCCAAATATACAAGACATTAAACACAGTTCTCCGGATTCTTCTGGAATAACAAAATATCTTCTTATATCATTAGGAGCAACAATGGGTTGCTTTTTCTCAATCCTCCTATTAAATCCATGTAATAGAGAACCATCCGAAAAAGCCACATTTGCAAAACGAGCCATAGATACATCTATGTCCTTGCTTCTTCTATTTACAAACATTTCCATTATTCTTTTAGATGCCCCCATCATATTTACAGGATTTGCAGCCTTATCTGTAGAAACACAAAAATATTTTTTAACACCTTTCTTTATAGATTGTTCAATAGTTTTATCTGTATTAAAAATATTTACATTAATCATTCTCATTAATGTAAAAGGATCTTTTTCACTTCTAACATGTTTCAATGCAGAAAGATTTAAAACATAGTCATAGTTACCATCTGATTCAAAGAAAGCATCATACTCTTCAGATCCAATATCTAAAGCGAATGTTTTAAAATCTCCTTCAATATATCCATAAGAGCTTCTAATATCTCTTACTAATTCTACCATATTATTTTCACTTATATCGACAATATGAAGTTTTAATGGTTTTCTTTTAAATATTTCTTTCGAGACTGCTTGACCTATTGACCCAGCTCCGCCAAGCACTAAAAATCTCGAGCTTGAGACTATATTAAAAAGTTCTTCTTCATGACGAATAATATCGTTATCAAATAATTTTTCACTTCTTCCTATTAGATTGAGCATTTCCTTTGACTGAATTTAATGTTTTTATTCGAAATAATTTAAAGTACTATAACCCCCATCTTTTAAAAATTGATCTTTCTTCATTAATTTCACATCACTCTGCATCATATCTTTAACTAACGATGCTAAGTTGTGCTCAGGAATCCAACCTAATTTTGTATTCGCTTTTCTAGGATCTCCAATCAACAAATCCACCTCTGTAGGTCTAAAATACTTAGGATCAACAGCCAATACTTCTTTTCCAATTTCTAATTGGTATTCTGAATTATTACAAACCGTTACGTATGCTTTTTCGTCTACTCCTTCACCTTTAAACTCTAATTCAATGCCTACTTCTGCAAAACTCAAACGTACAAAATCCCGAACCGTTGTAGTTTTACCAGTGGCAATTACCCAGTCTTCTGCCTCTTCTGCTTGTAAGATCATCCACATCATACGTACATAATCTTTTGCATGCCCCCAGTCGCGTTTTGCGTCTAGGTTTCCTAGATAAAACTTATCCTGTAAACCTAATGCAATTCTAGAAGTTGCGCGCGTAATTTTACGAGTTACAAACGTTTCTCCCCTTAGTGGAGATTCGTGGTTAAACAAAATACCGTTACAGGTATACATTCCATAAGCCTCACGGTAGTTTACGGCAATCCAATAGGCATACATCTTTGCTACTGCATATGGAGAACGCGGGTAAAACGGTGTGGTTTCTGATTGTGGTACTTCTTGTACTTTACCATACAACTCAGATGTAGAGGCTTGGTAAATACGAGTTTTCTTTTCCAATCCTAACAAACGTACGGCATCTAATATCCGTAGTGTTCCTAACCCATCTGTATTAGCAGTATATTCGGGAGTTTCAAAAGAGACCGCTACATGAGACATCGCTGCCAAATTGTAAATCTCGTCTGGCTGAATTTCTTTAATCAAACGGGTGATATTCGTACTGTCGGTCATATCACCATAATGTAAAAAGAAATTTTGATTATCAACATGAGGGTCTTGGTATAAGTGGTCAATACGATCTGTGTTAAACAAAGAAGACCTACGTTTCATACCGTGTACTCGGTATCCTTTTTTTAATAAAAATTCGCTTAAATAAGCGCCATCCTGTCCTGTTACTCCTGTGATAAATGCTACTTTCATTTTTTTATTTCGTTGTTCGATGTTCGATGTTCGTTATCCGTTTTATTTATTACTTCACTTTTTATTACTAACTATCGATGGACGGAGGACAAAAAAAGACGGGCCAGCCCTTCGGGTGTCCCTACATCTTTACTTCCTTAAAATCTTTTATATTTTCTAAAAACCAACTATAGGTTTTTTCAATTCCTTCTTGCAATTCAATCTTATGTTTCCAGCCTAAAGCATGCATTTTGGAAATATCCATTAATTTCCGTGGAGTACCATCTGGTTTTGAACTGTCCCAAATCAGATCACCGGAATGGCCAATTACTTTTTGAATGGTTTCTGCCAATTCTTTGATGGTTAAATCTTCTCCTGTACCTACATTGTATAAATACTCCGGCAACTTATTTTCTAATGCAAATACCACCGATTCTGCCATATCATCTACAAACAAAAACTCTCTCATTGGGGTTCCGCTTCCCCATAAGGTAACCGGTGTGTTTCCATTTACTTTGGCTTCATGAAATTTACGAATCATTGCCGGTAACACATGTGACGTCTGCAAATCAAAATTATCACGAGTTCCATATAAGTTGGTAGGCATCAAACTCACATAGTCTTTATCAAATTGCTTGCGTACTGCCTGACAGGCCTTTACCCCCGTTATCTTCGCAATTGCATACCATTCATTAGTTGGCTCCAAGGAATCTGTCAATAAACATGCTTCTTTTAATGGTTGATTTGCCAACTTTGGATAGATACAAGAACTCCCCAAGAAGATAAATTTTTCGACACCTTGTTGCAATGCCGTATCGATCAAATTATTTTGAATCTGCATGTTCTCCATAATAAACTGATATGGATAATCATTATTAGCCAAGATTCCGCCAACCTTTGCTGCCGCATCAATTACCACTTCAGGCTTTTCTTCTTTAAAAAACACAAGCACATCGTCTTGATTTTTTAAATCCAATTCTTTGCTCGTACGACCAATTAAATTGGCATATCCTTTTCGCTCCAAAATTCTCCAAATGGCAGAACCTACCATTCCTCTATGACCTGCTATGTATATTTTTAAGTTTTTATTAATCATACTATTAATTAGAATCTATCATAATTGTCTTCAAGGCATCCTGCATATAGTAAATCAATGGGGCCAAAATAAAAACTATGTTTTAATCGCCCTAAGATCGTTTGCTTTTTAAGGTTTTTTATCAATTTCTATAAAACACCCAAATCCTTCTATTCACAAAGACCTTTTATAAGGTCTAAAGACGTAAGTTTCATTAAATAAAGAAACCCACAACCAATAAATCATCACTTTTCAAATCATTTCCTAAGATTCTGGATCAAGTCCTGAATTACGAGTTACTTTTACTTCTCACTCCCTACTTATTCCATTTCTCTTTCATCTCAAGAACAAAAGTTCTCCTAAACACCATCCCAACACCAACAACAACACCTAACAAAGCCCAAATAACTACAATCATAGCACGTTTTGGCTTTGACCTAACTAAAGGCACAGTAACTGGCCTTAACACTGTAAAGACAGGAGTATCTTCAGTCACTTGAAGGTGTTGCGCCTCCAATTGCTTCGCCAATTCCGAGTAAACACCATAAATTAAATTGTATTCATCTTCTAATATTTCTGTTGAAGTTTTGGCAATTGCCTTTGAGATATTTTGGTTGTGATCTCTTTTATTCGCCAATTTTCGTTGCACTGTTTTAAATTTCTCCTCTGCTTCAAAGTATCGAGCTTTTATATATGTCAATTGTTCTTTTGATTTTTGAATTTTAAAATCAATTACATACTGCTGCAGTAACTCCTCTACTCTGTATGCCAATTCAGCACTTGCAATGGCTTCTGGCATATTTGCAGAAATTGTTAAATAACCATCTTCATCAAGGACTTGTAACGTTATTTGATCAATCAATTGCTGGATGAGTCGATCTTCTTCTAAGGTAATTACTAATACTTGGTGCTCCTGAGCAGGTCCGCTTAGGGTGACAGGTTTTGGTTTTCCCCTAATCGCTGAAATGATAATTCCTGGCAAGCCGATCGTGTATTTTTTTATATAGGCTAATACTCCTGGCTTACGAATGTTGGCATAGTAGTCGGCATAAGTAACCTTTTCCGCTTGTCCTTCAATGGTTAAATATGTTTGCAACAATTCCAATTGAAAAGGAATACTATTAATGATTTGCGGATACAATTCAGGTGATATCCCTGAATTACCTCCCATACCTCCCAAATTTATACCTGCAATCGCTGCCAAGCCTCCTAAACTCCCTCCTACTTTACTATCCTTTGTTTGTGGTACAAAAGTAGTGGACGCAGTGTATACTTTTGGTGTGAGTAAAGCGATAATTACACCAACCCCGATAAAAATGAGCATGATTTTTATTACTTTTTTACGGCTGCTCCATATTGTTTTGGTCAGTTGAATATAATCAATTTCATTTTCTTTAGAACTCTTTTGATTTGTTATGTTTGGTTCATTTTGATCTGTCATAATACAATTTTGGGTTATGAGTTTTTGACCCTAGGTCTTGTTCATTTAAACTCGTTTCCTATAGTTTAGTTACAATCCTTTCTCATTCGTAATTTTTACAACTCTAACAATATTATTTACGATAGAATTAATTCCAAAAATAAGTTCTTCTTTCTTATTAAAATTATCTAAATAACCGCAAGTTTCATTGGTCCAATCCAATACTTACCCTTACTTCCTTGCTCTTTAAACTATCAATCAATTTCAAACCGCCTCTCATACAATATTCTACAAAAAATCTCGCAAAGAGATATTCTAGGACTTGCTGTATTCAGACAACTATTTCCTAATCCCTACTTTATACTATTAATTAACAACACTAAGGTGGTTAATGTAGTTGTGATAGCCAATACTTCAGTAAGTGACACTTTCGGTTTTTCTCCTTTATTTGGCACCACAATCAAAGCTCCTGGCGCTAATTTAGGACTGGCTTTAAAAAACAAAAAACTTTTTGTGGATTTTATATCACCGTTTGCATAAATGACATATGATTTGTTTTTCTTAGCGCGCAAAGAATAACCTCCTGAAAAATTTATATAATCTTCTAAGGAATTCGATTTATCATAACGTATTAATGATGGCGACAACACTTCCCCTCTTACTGTAACGGTTTGCTTTTCAGAAGGAATGGTTAGCACATCTCCCTCTTCTAATATTAAATCATATTTAGATCCTTTACCGCCTGCTTTCATGATTTTTTGAAGATCCAAGCCTATTTTTATTTCCTTTTTTAACACCTCTGTGTTAGAAAGACTATCCTGAACTGTTAACTCGTCCAATAACGTTATTTGAGAATTCTCTATGGCTTCTCCAACTTTTCTAGACAAATAAGCTCCTTCAATAAAGGCATAAGGTGAAAATCCGCCCGCCATTTCAACCAAATCTGAAACTCGTTGGCCTTTATTTGTAATCGAATAGTTTCCTGGATAACTTACCTCACCTAAAACTGTTATATATTTTTGAATGGAATATCCCTTTAAATAACGAACTGACACCCTATCAAATGGTTCTAAATAAAAATCTTTATTTTCATCAATCAATAAATTATTAGTACTTGAGCGCTTGATAGTTTTACTAATGGTTTCAAAATTATCATCTTCTAACCTTCTTGAAATATCAATTATGCTTGCATCCGCACCTTCTTTAAACCCGCCAGCAATGGCTATTAAATCTTCAATGTGCATATTATCCATAAACACCACTGTTTGTGGGTTATTGATAGCGCCATTAATGGTAACGGTGTGTTTTTCCCTTAAACTATCACTACTGAAAATTCGAACCCTGTCTTCACGTTTTAAATTAATATTGACTGGGTTCTTTAAAATTTCACTTACCGAAAAGGAAACTATTTCTTGTTTTATATCATCAATAGATCTATAAATAATTCCTCGGTCTAAATAAGCATTTTCTTTTACACCTGCCGCTTTATTTAGCAAACCAGATAAAGTTAAGTCTTTCGTTAATTCGTAAGTACCCGGTCGGTAAACAGCACCTTCTATTCGAACCCTGTTTTCATATCGGTCTATAATAGCCCCTATGGATAATTTATCTCCATCTTTCAATAAAAAATCAGGCTGTTCTCTAAATACAATTTCATCAACCTCTTTTTGAGAACCATTTACCCGCTCTACTAAAATTCGATCCTGATATGCGTCGGAAGTAAAACCACTAAAGTAACGAACCAAATCCGATATAGTTTCTCCTTGTTTCAACTCATACAATCCAGGACGTTTCACATTTCCTGCCACCGTAATAATACTGACATAGGGTTTTACAATAATAATATCTTGATCACGTAATAACACATTCCCTTCTTCTGAACCTTCAATAAGGTATTTATAAATATCGAAGTCTTTTAAACGCTTCCCCCCTCTTATAATTTGTACACTTCTAAAAGTTCCCTTTTCAGTAGGACCACCAGCTGCGTATAAAGCATTTAATACTGATGAAAGCCCGCTTACTGAATAGGTCCCGGGCACCTTAACTTCACCAATTATATTTACCTGAACCGTACGAACCCCAATCAATGAAACATCGGCATATACTTTATCGTAACTATCGCTCGCAGCACCAATACCGCTGTAAATTTTTCGTAAATAAGAAATAATTTTTTCTTTAGCATTATCAACTGACAAGCCACTTACATATACAGGACCTATATTTTCAATACGAATAGCACCTTCTCTATTTACTTGTAATTTGTAGTTGTTTTCGGCTGCACCCCAAATATCAATCAATATTTCATCGCCAGGGCCTAACTCATAAGTACTGGGCGTAGCCAAGTTTGAATTAGGTGTGAATGAAATATTAGGGTTGCTGAAAAAATCGTAGCCATACAAAGGTATTTTAGGAGTTTCCTCTGCCATTTTTCCTTCCAATCCAAATTTATCTAAACTAGTGATTTCATTTCCATCTATATTATCAAAATCTAAACTACTTGTTGTATCCGTATATTTTAGGGCATCTATTCGCTGTTTTAATTTCAAAAACTCACTAGCAGACATTCCTTTAGAAGTGGCAATCACCTCTAATTGATCCAACGTATAGCCTTCAGATTTGACTTTATTCCAATAAGTCGTAATTTGCTCATCAGACAATTCATCAATATTAATGGCTGTTAATTGGGCCTGACTTATATTCTGGGCTATTGTTAATTGGCTAGTTAATACGAATACGAACATGATACATGTGCTTATCCAATATTTCATCTGTATCTTTTTTATCATTTTTATTTGTAAAATGGAATTCGCATAGTATATTTTTTCTTAAATATTGAAATTATAAATATGCTCATTTCATAGGTTGATTGCCTTAATTTTTATACAAGCAAATATAGTTATTATTTATACTTCTTTAACAAAAACCATTAGAATACCCTGTGCTTGTTACTAGTTTCAAATATTCTTAAATAACGATTTGTGGTTTAGTTGAAATCATGAGGTTGCCACGGCAGCCCGCGGCTTCCTCGCAAAACCGTACTCTAAAGAATAAGCGGAGTTTCGACTTTGAGAGCCCTTTAGGGTGAAGCAATCTTATTTAACATTCCGGTAATATTATTAAATAGCTGTTCGTGATTTAGGTAGAATCAAGAGTTTGCCACGGCAGCCTGCGGCTTCCTCGCAAAGTCGTACTCTAAAGAATAAGCGGGGTTTCGACTTTGCGAGCCTTTTTGGGCGAAGCAATCTTATTCAACATTTCGGTAATATTATTAATTTAATATTCATGATTTATACTCACATAGTGAAAAAAAATATTAGCAATACAAAGCCCATTAGATACTGCTATTTTAGCTTTATCAAATGGGAATAATAATCAAAAAGCTACCTTACCACAACAAAAAGTCTCGTAAACATGATGTTTACGAGACTATAGTTTATACCGACCGTATGTATTAAAATCTTATCTATTAAATATCTTATCACTCCAAGATCCTTTGGCTGTATCCTCATTATAACCATAACCATAACCATAGTTATAACCATATTTAGACCTTTTAATACCCCCAACCTGATTCACAACAAAAGCCATATTGTTTAGCTTTTTATTTTTTGCTAAAGAATTAGCATGCTCTAGTAAATTCTTTTCAGTATAATTCGCTCGCGTAACGTATACGGTAGCATCTGCAAATTTAGAAATAAGAAGGGTATCTGTTACTGAAATGGTAGGTGCGGTATCAACGATAATATAATCGTATAATGCCCTCGCTTCCTCTAACAAGGCTTCAAAACGCCCATTGGCTAATAAATAAGGTGGATTAGGAGGAATAACCCCGGAAATTAAAGTGTCGTGATTTGGATGTTCTTCAAACCCTTTTAATAAGGCGTCTTTCCAATGATAATTGACATCGTATAGATAATTAGACAACCCTGCTTGCTCTTTGTCAATGTCTAGATAAATATGCAGTTGGGGGTTTCTTAGATCGGCACCAATGAGTAAGACTTTTTTACTTAAACTCGACAATGCTAAGGATAAGTTTAAGCTAACGAAGATGCTTTGATTTAAGCGAAAAGCAAAGGTTATTTCTTGGGTTCTGGGTTTTGTGTGCTGGGTGTTGGGTCTTTGAACTTTTCACCCTGAAAAACACCCCTAAAACCCCTCAAAGGGACAATTGCTATTCGCTGCTGTAGCTACAGAGTTTCAAAAAAATTAATTTTTCCCTTCACTATTCACTTTTCACTTTGAATTAGCCTTTAAAATAGCTTCCAAAACACGCTCAGCTGTTTTTCCATCCCATAATTCTGGGCGATCAGGGGTTCTATTTAGGTTAAGTGTATTCTTATACTCCTCTCTAATTCTTAAAATATTATTTCCAACCAAAACTGACGCCCCTCCATTTTCTCGCAGCGTTATTGGTCGTTCTGTGTTCCATCGCAGTGTTAAACAAGGCGTGCCTAAAACAGTACACTCTTCTTGTAATCCGCCACTATCCGTTAACATTATATGCGCAGCCATATTAAGCTTTAACATTTCATTGTAGCCCAAGGGATGTAATAGTATCAATTTATCGCTTGCTACAACTTCATTCCATAGACCAAAGCTTTGCAATTGATTTTGACTGCGAGGATGGATTGGCCAAATTATTGGCATATCTCCACTAACCTCATCAAGTAAAAATCGAATAACGGGCTCCAATATCTCTTTTTGATCTACGTTTGAAGGGCGATGCATGGTCAGCAGAGCAAATGAGCTTTGTTTGACACCAATACCCCTTGGACTTAATCCTTGATTTTCAAAGCTTTGTCCATTAATTAAATTGCTTTCAATGATTTTAGTAACATTTAATTTCTGTGCATTCTTTCTATTGGATTCTAGTGTATCAATCATAATATTACCTACAAATTTTATTTTCTCTTCAGGAACACCTTCTTTGCGAAGGTTTTCTGAAGAGAAAGTATCTGGTGTAAGTAAGAGATCCGAAAGGCGATCGGTTACTAAACGATTTATTTCTTCCGGCATTCTTTCATCTCCTGAGCGCAAACCGGCTTCTATATGGCATACTTTTATATGCATTTTTTTTGCAGTGACAGAGCAGGCAAGCGTTGCATTTACATCTCCCACCACCACCACCCAAACGGGCTTTTCTGCTTCCAGGACCTTTTCAAAGGCGATCATGGTTTGCCCCACTTGTTCTGCATGTGTACCCGAGCCGATACCCAGATTAATATCGGCCTTTGGAATTCCTAATTCTTCGAAGAAAGTTTTCGACATCCGTTCATCGTAATGTTGGCCGGTATGGACTAATAAATGGGTTATCGATTGTAAATTATCAGTTTTAAGTTTATTGTATTGAACAATAGCCTGAATAAAGGGAGCTATTTTCATAAAGTTGGGCCGTGCGCCAACGACGGAGATAATTTTCATTGATTTATATAAATTTATATTGATAAGCTGGGTTTTCTTTCATGATTTGGGAACTCATAGCGTTGTTCTCTATAAACCATAAAAGAAAAGCAGTAACATCAATCTTATCTGTCAACATTTTTCTTGTAAGCTCCTGAAAATCTGAAGTTAAATTCATTTATGCCTTTACATTAAACTTATTCTATGCTTAAAGGTTTAACTCCTACTAATTTTATTTATCCATTAAAAAAAATATAAAACATTCGAAGTTCGTCAATCCAAAGTTTTCTTAAAATTTTACCTTCAGGAGAAATTCTGAAATCATTTTTTATCTTCCCCCCTCTTGAAAATCGTTTTTTTGACACATATATTCCTGAAAATATTCTGAATAGGGTTGCATCGTACGTAACTTATACACCTTTATAGGTTTCCCATTTTTTCCTACCCTTTTTTTAGTTTTATTAGAAACCCATAGGAAGGATTCAAGTCGTATGTTGGTTCTTTAACCTTTTTTACAGTAAAATAGATCTTATTATTTTTATATTCTTCTTCAACAATTTCAAAACCGCAAGAATAGAGTCTCCTATATGTTTTAACCTTTGACAAAACTCGCCCCTTTCCTTTGGTGATGTTAAAATAGAGGTTTTGTTATCCGTAATTCGGGAGATACTCTTACCAAGAGTGTGTCAAAGAATAGGTATATTCTATTAAATGGTGTAGGACTTTTTTTTAATATACGAATACGGCGCACTGATTACGTTTCAACATTTCCCTTAAATACCCCTCCCTTTGTTAAAGCCTTATTTACCTTTTCAAAATATTTATTCAAATACCTTATGTCATTAATTCGGTCCTCTTTTATAATTAATTCAAGCTTATTATCATTAACATCGCCCATTTCAGACTCGTTACTAATTTTTTCATTATTGATGCGAATTTTATTTGCAGGGAAAGACTATTTCGTGGTATAAATATAAGACTAAAATGAACACTAAACATATTACAGTCGCTTTCATTTTGGTTTCAACATTTTTTTGGTAGAATAAACTTGATAAAAGGATTCTGTTTTTGATGAATTTTTACAGCTATGTATTAGCCTTTAAAATAGCCTCTAAAGCCATAAATTCTCTATGTGCGATAGGATCAATTTTCTTTGACTATTTAAATTTATATTGATAATTGGGATTTTCCTTCGCTAAAGCTCAGGAGGAAATGTTAGTTATTAGTAGCCTACAAATAGACAACAGCTTACGATTCACGCTTTACAATATTCTTAATTTCCTATTCATGATTTAGGTAGAATCATTCTCTAGAGCACTACCACCACTCATGCTTGCCGTATAAGTAAACTCCGTAAGCAGATGAGAAACGAAGCTCCCTGGCGCTTTAAAATCAATATTTAAGCCATATAAAGCGTCTGGGAAATTTGCTAATTCTCTACCTGATGCGTCTTCAAAAAGGTGAGACCAATAGAAACTCCAGTTTTGTTTATCACCTTTATAATC